>NZ_JBHYKM010000128.1:10080-21164 GCF_042741435.1 Streptomyces sp. NPDC058955
GGGGCGGCCGGGCGGCGCCGCGGCCCGCCCCGCCGGGCGGGCGCCGCCGCGCCCCCGGGCGGGCCCCGCCCGCCGCGCCCCCCCCGACTCTTTTGCGCCACGCGGCCTCCGTGGCGGGTTTCCGCGAGGGGCCGGGAAGGGCCCCGAAGGGGATCCGGGAGGGCTCGGGAGGGGCTTCGGAAGGGGGCTTCGGGGACGGTCTTCCCCGTGGTTTTTCGAAGTCGGGAGTAAGGGGCGGCGAAAGCGACAAAGGGCTTTCCGGGAACAACGAGTGCCAACGGGCATACCGGGGACATGTTTTGCGTTGGCCGCAGTGACGTCTTTGCGCATCGCCGAGAAAACGTTTTCACGCCGAGGTGGCCGGTGTTAGGCTTCCGGTCATGCTGTGCTTGCCCTCGGTGAATGGCGAGCGGGCATCGCGGTGACATCCGTCGAACGACGGCATCCGTGAAGGTATGGGGGGATTTCGATGAGCTCTTTTCCACGAGCGCCGGGGGGTGCCGGACCGACGGCGTCCCCGCCTTGGCGCTGAAACGCTGCCCGGACCGCGAAGCGGGGCGTCGACGTCCGTCGCGCCCGGAGTCTACGCGCGCAACATCAGGTCGGGACCGCGACAACGGTGTTGAGGTCGAACCTCTGAACAAACATGTCCCCAAGCCCCGTTGGAGTGACACATTGAACGAGGAATTCGATCCGGAAAAACCCCTGATGCCGACCCGGTTCGACATCCTGGGACCGCTCCGGATGTGGCGGGGCGGCGAACCGGTGGCGATCAGGGGAAGACGCCCGCGGGCCGTCCTGGCCGGTCTCTTACTGGAGCGGGGCGGCGCCCTCCAGGACGACATGCTGATCGACATGGTGTACGGGGAGGACCCGCCGCGCAGCGCGCGCAATCAGATCCAGCAGGCGATCCACTGGCTGCGGAGGGCCGGCGCCCCCGTCACCCGGAGCGAAAGCGGATATTCCCTTTCTGTCGGGGATGCCGAAGTCGACGCCTTCGCCTTTCAGGCGCATATCGAGCAGGCCCGTACGGCCATGCGGAGCAGACTGTTCGAGGACGCGGAAAAGCACTACCGGCTCGGTCTCGGCCTGTGGCGCGGGGAGGCGTTGTCCGGATTCGACACCCCCTATTTCCGGGCCGCCGCGGCCAGCCTGGAGGAGCCGCGGCTGGTGGCGCTGGCCGAACACGTGGAGGCCCGGCTGGAACTCGGGCGACCGCACGCCGTCATCGCGGAACTGCGCCGGCTGACCGCGGAACATCCGCTGCGCGAGCGGTTCCAGGGCCAGCTCATGCTGGCGCTGTACCGGGACGGCCGCCAGAGCGAGGCCCTCGACGTCTACCGCGACCTCCGCGTCCGGCTCTCCGAGGAACTCGGCGTCGAACCCAGCCCGGCCCTCGACAAGCTCCACCGGCAGATGCTCCTCCAGGACCCGCTCCTGGAGCACCCACGGAGCGCGAGCGCCCTGGGCCGGGTCGTCCCCCGGCAACTGCCGCCGCGGACCGGGGTGCTGGAGGGCAGGGACACGGAGCTGGACAGGACCCTGCAGGCCCTGGCCGGGGACGGCTACCCCGTCGTCGTCCTGGCCGGGTTCGGGGGGACGGGCAAGACGGCCCTGGCCCTGCACGCGGCCCACGACGCCGTGGCCGCCTTCCCCGACGGCCAGCTCTTCGCGACGCTGAAGGACCAGCAGGCCTGCCCGGTCCGCACCGAGGACGTGCTCGGCATGTTCCTGCGCGCGCTCGGCCTGAGCGACTCCGAGGTGCCCGCCGGCCTGGAGGAGCGCGCCGCCCGGTTCCGCACCCTCACCGCGGGCCGGCGGATCCTGGTCGTCCTGGACGACGCCCACACCCTGAAGCAGATCCGTCCCCTGCTGCCCGGCGGCGACGAGTGCGCGGTCGTCGTCACCACGTCGTCCTGGGAGATCAGCCGGCCGGGCTGGGAACTGATCAAGATCGCCCCGCTGGGGACGGCCGACGCGCGGAGGCTGCTGGAACGGAGCGTCGGCAGGTCCGTCCTGGAGGCGGACCCCGACGCCGCGCGGGAGGTCCTCGACCGGTGCGGCGGACTCCCGCTCGCCCTGGAGATCGTCGCGGCCCGGATGGCCGGCGGCCAGGTCTCCCTCCGGCGCATCGCCGAGCGGCTCGCCGACCGGGGCCGGATGCTGGAGGAGCTGACCGCCGGCGACCGGACCGTCCGCACCGTGCTGGAGGTCGGCTACCGGACCCTGGACGCCCCGACCCAGTCGCTCCTGCGGAAGATCGGCTTCCTCGGCCGGCGGGAGATCACCGTCGAGATGGCCGCGGCCCTGGAGGGCGCCGCCGTGACCGACGTCGGCTACCGGCTGGACGACCTGGCCGACGCCCACTTCCTGCACCCCGCGCGCCCGGTGGCGCCGGGCGCGCGCGCCTACCGCTGCCGCGACATGGTGCTGGCGTACGGCCACGAACTCGCCCTCGCCGAGGACGCCACGGAGGACCGGGCGGCCGCCCTGGAGCGGGCGCGCGCGTGGCTCTCCGGCGAGACGGATCCGGCCGCGCCGGTCCGCCGGGCCCCCTGCTCCGCGCTCGGCGCGCCCGACCGATCACGCGCACCGTCCCGGTGACGGCGGGGCCCGCCCCGCCGGTTTCGGCCGAAAAGCGGGCCGGGGCCGGGATCGATGCAGGTCGGGGCGGGCCCGACGCGTATTCTCTGGGCCGGGGCTGCGGGGGACAGGGAACGCGGAGGTACGGGTGGAGTTCCGGCTGCTCGGATCCGTCGCGGTCGTGACGGAGGGCGGCGACGTCGCCCCGGGGCCGGCGAAGCGGACCAGCGTGCTGGCCGCGCTGCTGCTGCGCCCCAACACGGCCGTGCACGTGACGGCGCTGATGGACGCGCTGTGGGAGGACGAGCCTCCGACGCACGCCAAGACCGTGCTCCAGGGGCACGTCTCCCGGCTGCGGGCGCTGCTCGCCGCGCACGGGGCCGAGGCGTACGGGGTCGAACTCGCCACGCACGGGTCCGCGTACGTGCTGCGCATGCCCGAATCGCTGGTGGACGCCCACCGGTTCGAGGAGCTGGTGGGGCTCGCGGGCGCCCAGCGGCACGCCGCCGACAGCGTGCGGATGCTGCGCGAGGCGCTGTCGTACTGGCAGGGGCCGGCGCTCACCGGCACCGTGCCGAGCGGCCCGCTGGAGGCCGCCGCCACCGCCCTGGAGGAGCTGCGGCTCTCCTCGGTGGAGGCGCTGGCGGAGGCGTACGGGAAGCTGGGCGAGCACGGCCGGGCCGCCGCCGTGCTGCGGACCGAGGCCGTCGCGCACCCGCTGCGCGAGTCGCTGGCCGCCGCGCTCATGACGGCGCTGGCCCGGGCCGGCCGCCGGTCGGACGCGCTCGACTGGTACCACCGCACCCGCCGGCTGCTCGCCGAGGAGCTGGGCGTCGACCCGGGCGCGGCGCTGAGCGAGACGTACGCCGGGCTGCTGCGCGACCAGGGGGCGGTCCTCGCCCCGGTGCCCGACGCCCCCGAGCCGCCGTCGCGGGAACCGTCCGTCGTCCCCGAGCTGCTGCCGCGCGCGCCGCGCGGCTTCACCGGGCGGGCGGCCGAGACCGGGCTGCTCGACCGGGCGGCCGGCGGCGGTGAGGGGCCGGTGTGCCTGGTGACCGGGCCCGCCGGGGTCGGCAAGACCGCGTTCGCCCTGCACTGGGCGCACCGGCGGCGGGGAGCCTTCCCCGACGGGCGGCTCTTCGCCGACCTGCGCGGCTTCAGCGACACCCCGGCGCCCGAGACCGGGGTCGTGCTGCGGGAGTTCCTGCTCGCGCTCGGCGTGCCGCAGCAGCGGGTGCCGGAGACCGCGGTGGGCCGCGGGGCGCTCTTCCGCAGCCTGACCGCCGGCCGCCGGATGCTCGTCGTCCTCGACAACGCCCGCTCCTCGGAGCAGGTCAGGCCGCTGTTGCCGGGCGGCGACGACTGCGTGACCGTGGTGACCAGCCGGGACCGGCTCGGCGGGCTGATCGCCTCCGACGCGGCCCGCCCGGTGCCGCTCGGCCAGCTGCCGCCGGACGCCGCGACCGCGCTCCTCGCGACCGTGCTCGGCGAGGCGCGGGTCCGCGCGGAGCCGGACGCGGCGGCCCGGCTCGCCGGGCTCTGCGACGGGCTGCCGCTGGCGCTGCGGGTGACGGCCGCCCGGCTCGCCGAGCGGCCGGGGCGGTCGCTCGGCGCGATGGTCGGCGAACTCGCCGACGAGCAGGGCAGACTGGCCCTCCTCGACGTCGAGGACGTCGGCGTCTCCGCCGCCCTCCGCCTCACCGTGCAGCAGCTGCCCGACTCCGCCGCCCGCGCCTTCCGCGCCCTCGGCCTGCACACCGGCTCGGACCTGGACCACTTCGCCGCCGCCGCGCTCACCGGCACCACCCCGGCGCGGGCCACGGCCGACCTGGAGCGGCTCGCCGCCGCGCACCTGCTGACGGAGGCGGTGCCCGGCCGCTGGACCCCGCACGACCTCGTACGCCTCTACGCCCGCGGGCTCGCCCCGCAGGCCGATCCGGAGGGGCTGCGCCGGCTCCTCGACCACTACCTCTACACCGGGCTCGCCGCCGACGCCGCCGCCGAACCCGGCTCGCAGCCCTGTTACGCGCTCCCCGCCGACGTGCGCCGGCCCGCCGCGATCCCGGAGTTCGAGGGGCGGACGGCCGCGCTCGACTGGTACGCGGCCGAACGGCCCGCCCTGGAGGGCGCGGTGGCCGCCTCCGCCGCCCTGGGCCTGCACGACCGGGCCTGGCGGCTGGCCCTGGTGCCCTGGCCGCTGATGCTGATGCGGCTCCAGGACGGCTGGACCCCGCTCCTGGAGGCGGGGCTCGCCTCCGCCGAGGCGGTCGGCGACCCCGACGCCCAGTCCCGGACGAGGGCGCTGCTCGGCTGGATCCTGCACCAGGAGGGGCGGAACGAGGAGGCGCTCGTCCACCTGGAGCGGGCGCCGGGGCTCGCCGCGCGGGCCGGGGACCCGATCAGCGAGGCCATCGCGGTCGTCAACCACGCGGCCGTCCTCGACGCCACCGGGGAGTGTGCCCGGGCCCGCGCGCTGATGCGGGAGGCGGTCGCGCTCGCCGACCGGATCGGGCACCCGTCCACCCAGGTGCTGACCCTCCAGCACCTGGCCGGGCACTGTCTGGGGGCGGGGGAGTACGAGGAGGCGCTGGCGCACGTCCTTCGCGCCGGGGAACTCGTCGCCCCCGACGCCGTCGTCGTCCAGGCCCAGCTGCGGATCGTGCGGGGCGAGGCGCTGGCCGGCATCGGACGCCTGGAGGAGGCCGCCCACCAGCTGGAACGGGCCGCCGCCGACTCCGAGGCGGCCGGTTTCCCGGAGGGTTCGGCGCGGGCGGCGGAGCGGCTGGCGCGGCTCGCGGCGGGGCGTTAGCGATACGCAAGCGGGACGGCAGCGCGGGGCCGGAGGCTGTACTCGGCAACAACCGACCGCACCACCACGCGCTCCACGCTCCACGGGGGAATCACCGACATGCGTACGTCACACCGCACCACCAGGACCGCCCTCCTCGTCGCCGCCGTCGCCGCGGCCTCGCTCTCGCTGACCGCCTGCGGGGGAGGGGACGCGGGCGCCAAGGACGCCGGCAGCGCCACGACCTCGCGGTCCGCCGCCGCGCCGGAGACCACCGCCGCCGCCCCGGCCGCCTCGGCCCCGGCCACGACGGCCGCCCAGGACGGCGCCTCCGCCGCCCCGGCCGCCGCGAAGGGCACCACCGGCTCGACCGGCTCGACCGGTTCGACCGGCACCTCGGACGGCGACGGCTCGGGCGCGGCGAAGGGCGGCGGCACCGCCGCCGAGGCCCCCGCGTGCGCCTACGGCGACGTGAAGATCACCGCGGCGAAGGCCGACGAGGTGCCCACCGAGCACATCGTCCTCACCGCCACCAACACCTCCGGCCGCGCCTGCACCCTCCTCGGCCACCCGCTCATCGCCTTCGGCGACATCCAGACGGCGAAGGACGTGCCGCCGGTCGCCAAGAGCAAGCCGGCCGCCCCCGTGGTCCTGGACCCGGGCGCGCCCGCGTACGCCAACGTGCGGGTCTCCCTCGGCGGCGTCCACGAGGACAACAAGGTGGTGAAGGAGTTCAACGTGAACCTCTTCGCGGCCGACGGCCCGGCCGAGGGCAGCGTCGTGGTGACCGCCCCCGCCGGCGGTGTCGCCGTCGACGAGGCCGTCGCCAAGACGGGGTACTGGACGCCCGAACTCCGCAACGGCGCCGACGACTTCTGAGCCGCCGCAGCGCGCACCGGCCCGGCGGGGCCCGTCTCCAGGGGGATCGGAGACGGGCCCTTCCGTGCGTGACGGCGCTGTGAATTCCCGGGAACCGGGCGGGAGTCGGGGGCCGTCCGGCCGGTGCGGAACCCCGCAGGTGAGCGGGGTCGCGCGGCCCGCGCGAAGCTACTCGCGGGTCATGTCGGGCCTGTGGCACGGAAATGACGGCGCTGCGGGCGCCCTTGTGTGATTCCTATGGATCGGTCAATCTTTCGGTCGACGGCAGGGCGGCCGGAAGGCGCGGGCCCCGCGGGACCCCCACGTGTTCTTGTCATGTCCCTGTCGTGAGTGACGGTCACTCGGCTCCCTCCCCACGGGAGCACCCCCCCACGAGGAGGACACCTCACATGGCAGTGATGCGCGCATCGCGTCGCCGTATCTCCACCGCCGCGGCCATAGCCGTCACGGCGCTCGCCCTCGGCACGCTCTCCGCCCTCCCCGCCACCGCCGCCCCCGCGGCCGCGGAGGGCGTCATCGAGAACGCCGGCGCCGAAGGCACCATCCCGGGCAGCTACATCGTCACCCTCGACGAGTCCGCCCAGGCGGAGACCGCGAAGGGCCGGGCGATCCCGGGCAAGTTCGGCGCCACGATCACGCGGACCTACACCTCGGCGGTGAACGGCTACGCGATCGAGGTCTCCGAGGCGCAGGCGAAGAAGCTCGCCGCCGACCCCGCCGTGAAGTCCGTGGTCCAGAACCGCGTCTTCACCGTCGACGCCACCCAGCCCTCCCCGCCGTCCTGGGGCCTGGACCGGATCGACCAGAAGGCGCTGCCGCTGAACCAGAGCTACACCTACCCGGACACCGCGGGCCAGGGCGTGACGGCGTACATCATCGACACCGGCGTCCGCATCAGCCACAGCGACTTCGGCGGCCGGGCCGCCAACGGCTACGACGCCATCGACAACGACAACACCGCCCAGGACGGGCACGGCCACGGCACCCACGTCGCCGGTACGGTCGCGGGCTCCTCCTACGGCGTCGCCAAGAAGGCGAAGATCGTCGGCGTCCGCGTCCTCGACGACAGCGGCTCCGGCACCACCGACCAGGTCGTCGCCGGCATCGACTGGGTGACCCGGAACGCGGTCAAGCCGGCCGTCGCCAACATGAGCCTCGGCGGCGGCGTCGACACCGTCCTCGACCAGGCCGTCCGCAACTCCATCGCGGCCGGCATCACCTACGCGGTCGCGGCCGGCAACGACAGCTCCAACGCCTCCAACTACTCGCCGGCGCGGGTCACCGAGGCCATCACGGTCGGCTCCACGACCAGCAGCGACGCCCGCTCCAGCTTCTCCAACTACGGCAGCGTCCTGGACATCTTCGCCCCGGGCTCCTCCATCAAGTCGTCCTGGAACACCAGCGACACCGCCACCAACACCATCTCCGGCACCTCGATGGCCACCCCGCACGTGGCCGGCGCCGCCGCCGTCTACCTCGCCGACAACCCGACGGCCACCCCGGCGCAGGTCTCCACGGCCCTCACCACCGCCGCCACCCCGAACGTGGTCACCAGCCCCGGCACCGGCTCCCCGAACAAGCTCCTGTTCGTGGGCGGCGGCGGCACCACCCCGCCGCCCGGCCCCAAGTTCGAGAACACCGCCGACTACGCCATCGCCGACAACGCGACCGTCGAGTCCCCGGTCACCGTCAGCGGCGTCGCCGGCAACGCCCCGTCGGCCCTCCAGGTCCCGGTGAACATCGCCCACACCTACATCGGCGACCTCCAGGTCCAGCTGATCGCCCCCGACGGCACCGCCTACACGCTGAAGGCGTTCGGCACCGGCGGCAGCGCGGACAACATCAACACCACGTACACCGTGAACGCCTCCGCCGAGGTCGCCAACGGCACGTGGAAGCTCCGGGTGACGGACAACGCGAACTACGACACCGGGAAGATCGACTCCTGGGCGCTCCAGTTCTGACCCCGTGACACCGTTCTGACCCCGTGACACTAGGGGCGGCCACCACCGGTGGCCGCCCCTTCCGCGTGCCTACGCCCAGTCGTCGTCGTCCTCGTCGTATGCGTACGGGGCCTCGGCATACTCCACCGGGTCGTCGACCCAGCCCGCCGACAGCACCAGCCGGGAGGTGCGGTGCACGGCGAGGAAGCCGAAGGGCCGGTCGACGTCCAGCTCCACCCGGCGGACCCGGTACCGCAGGTGCGGCACGCCCGCACCGGCGGCGGCGCCGATCAGGGTCACCGCCGCCGCCTCGAAGCCGTCGCGGGTGAAGCGGGCCATGCCCGCCTGCCTGGCCTGGGCGATCGCCAGGGGCCGGTCGCTGACGCCGGGGAAGTGGCCGTGGTCGCGGTCGGTCGCCGCGCCCAGACCGAACACGGACGCGGAGGCCAGCAGATCGTGCTCGGCGGTGAGGTCGAACGCCGGCGTCGAGACCGCCAGTTCGGGCTCACGCGTGCTGCTGCGCACCTGCTCCACCCGCAGCCCCGGTCCAGGGGTTCCGAGCGGCAGCACGTCCCCGGTCACGACGGGATGCGCCCCGCTCACCACCCCGACCCCCGCGGCGAGCACCGCGCCGGGCGCGGCCCCCTCCTCGCCGAGCAGCAGATGGACGTCGACCCCCGTGTCGCCCAGCACCCGGAGGACGGTCAGCGGCCCGGCGGGCGTCTCCGCGACGCCGACCCGGTCCAGCAGGCCGGTCCGCCGGTACAGCCCCACCAGAGTCCGGTCCGCCCAGGGGCCGCTCTTCGGTATCAGCGCGAAGTCGCCGAAGGGTCGCAGCCACCGGGTCCGCAGCGTCTGGGCCGCCGCGAGCACCAGCAGGACGTCCTCGTCGATCTCCACCGGCATCTCCGGGACCAGCCCGCCGGTCCGCTCCGCCGCCCAGGCGTCCAGCGCCGCCTTGTCCGCCGTGTCGTCCCCGGTGAACCGGCCGAAGGAGGCGTTCGGCAGTCCGGCCACCCACCGCTCGCGCAGCGGCAGTTCCGGCCGCGCCCACAGGCCGATCGCGGCCGCCGAGCCGCGGATCCGGTCCAGCGCCGCCACCAGCCCGCGTGCCGCCTCCGCGGCCCGGTCCGCGGGCAGGCCCACCGCGTCCTCCAGCTCGGCCCGTGCCGGGCCGGCCGCGCCGTCCGCGAGGAGGGCGAGCAGCGGCCAGACGGCGGCGGCGGAGAGGACGGTGCCGCGCGGCCCGGCGGGGAGCGCGGCGGCCCAGCGCGCGGTCAGCCGGTTCACCGCCCGGACGGTCCCGCCGGGGACGGACGGCGTCCAGCTCGTCGCCGTGGTCGTGCCGGCTGTCCGCTCCGTGCCCCGCATGGCCGCCCCCGCACCCGGACCGCGTACGATGCGCGCCCGATCGTCTGTTCGTCCCCGCCCCTACAGGAGCACCGTACCCGTGGAGCCGACCCAGCCGCCCAAGCCGCCCGAGCCTGGGGCGTCCGCCGCGCCGGGCGCGTACCCCTCGCCCGGCCCGTACGCGGCACCCGGGCCGTACGCGGCGCCGGGACCGTACACCTCGCCCGGCATGCCCTACGCGGGCGCGCCGGGGCCCTACGGGCCGTACGGGCAGCCGACGGTGACCACCAACGGTCTCGCCATCGGCTCGCTCGTCAGCGGCATCGTCTGCTGCCTGCCGCCGCTCGGCCTCGTCCTCGGCGTCTTCTCGCTCCGGCAGATCAAGAAGCGCGGACAGGGCGGCAAGGGGCTCGCGATCGCCGGCATCGTGCTCTCCTCGATCAGCACCCTGCTCGTCCTGGTCGGCCTGATCACCGGTCAGCTCCAGGTCGCCTTCCGGGAGTTCGGCGAGGGCATGCGGGAGGCGGCCTCCGCCCGGTCGCCCGTCGAGCTGCGGACCGGCCAGTGCTTCGTCGACGACTCCGCCGGGGACAAGTACACCCGCGGCGTGCGGGTCGTCGACTGCGCCGAGTCCCACGACGGTGAGATCACCGGCCGCTTCGAGGTCACGGCCTTCGACCGCTGGCCCGGCGAGAAGGAGCTGGAGCGGATCGGCGAGCAGCGGTGCGACGCCATGGCCGGCGAGTACGCCATGGACACCTGGGCGCTGGACGCCGACACGACGAGCATCTACTACTTCCCGGACCGGGACTCGTGGCGCGGCGGCGAGCGCCGGATCGCCTGCGGCCTCGGCGGCGAGGAGCGCACGAAGGGCTCGCTGCGCTCCGACCGCACCACGCTCACCCCCGACCAGCTGGCCTTCCTCACCCAGGTGAACCCGATCGAGGACGCCGTCTTCCAGGAGCCGGAGGACGACCCGGAGGACGACCTCGACGCCAACCGGGCCTGGGCCGCCGACGTGCGCGCGGCCGTCGACTCCGCCCGCTCCGGCCTGAAGGACAAGGTCTGGGCGCAGGAGGCGCGGGCCCCGATGGGCGGGTACGTGGCCAGTCTGGACTCGGCCTCGAAGCAGTGGGCGAAGCTCGCGGAGGCGAAGGACGCGGGGACGTTCTGGAAGGAGTACGACAGGGCCTGGGAGCTGCTGCCGGAGGCGGGCAGCGCCGAGGTCCGCACGGCCCTGGACCTGACGGACACGCCGCCGGTGGCCCCGGGCGAGCACGGTTCCGCCTGAGCGGTCCGGGGGTACGCGAACGGGGCCGGGTCTCGCGCGAGAGACCCGGCCCCGTCGTGTGCGGACCGGCGCCGGTGCCGGGAGGCGGCGCCGGGGCGGGGGACGGCGGCCCGTGACCAGCCGCCGTCCCGTGCCCGGACGCGCCGTCGCCGGCGGTCCGGGCCCCGGCCCCGCGGGGGCCCCCGGCGGGCGGGGCCGGGGTCTTTTACACAAAACCGACCCCACAAGACACCCAACGAGAGGCGGGTGG
>NZ_JBHYKM010000129.1:0-20751 GCF_042741435.1 Streptomyces sp. NPDC058955
CCGCGGGGGGGGGGGGGGGCGCGCCCCCGCGCCCCCCCCCCCGCGCCCGGGGGGGGGGGGGGGGGGTGGGTTTGGCGGGCGGGGGGCCCCCCGGCCGCTCTCAGGTGTCGGACGGCGCTGGCCGCCATCCCCGCGTGTCCCATCATGCCCGTCATTGAAACTGACGCGGCGTCAGATGGGAACACCCGGGGAGGCGGCGGCGCGCGCTATCCGGCGACGGCGCCGGTCGCCTTCGTCCACGCGTAACCGGAGACGTGTCCGGTCCGGTGGGCGGTGACCTTCACGGTGATCGCCTGCCCGCGCTGGGCGCCGGCGAGCTTGAAGGCGGTGCCGGTCGCCCCGCTGATCGCCCGCCCGTTGGCGTACCACTGGTAGGCGTACGAGGTCGGCGCCGGCGTCCAGGTGCCGCGGTTCAGGGTGAGCGTGTACCCGACCCGCACCGTGCCCGTGAGGTACGGGGCCGCGGTCGCCCTGGGCGCGAGCCCGTAGCCGACCGTGACCGCGCCGGTGGTGGCGGAGCCGCTGAGGTGCCCGGTGCGGTGCGCGGTGACCGTCACGCTCAGCTTCTTGCCGCGGACGCCGGCGGTCGGCGTGTACGTGGAGCCGGTGGCGCCGGAGATCGCGACGCCGTCGGCGCGCCACTGGTAGGCGTACGAGGTCGGCGCCGGCGACCAGGTCCCGGCCACGGCCGACACCTTCGACCCGACCCGCACGGCCCCGGAGAGGGACGGCGGAGTGGTGGGCTTCGGCGCGACGCCCTTCACGGTCACGGCCGCGCTGGTCGAGGTCAGCGTCGGGTGCCCGGCCTTGCGGGCGACGACGGCGACGGAGAGGGACTTGCCCTGGAGGGTGGTCGGGATCGTGTAAGTGGAGGCCGTGGCCCCCGCGATGGCGACCCCGTTCGCCCGCCACTGGTACGACAGCGAGTCCACCGGCAGCGACCAGGACCCCGGCTTCGCCGTCACCTTCCCCCCGACGACGGCCGTCCCCGAGACGGAGGCGGCGGCGGTGTTGCGGAGGGCGGTGACGACGGTGACGGTGCCGCGCGGCTGCGACGAGCCGTAGCGCGGGACCACGGTCACGTTCAGCGGCCCCAGCGGAGCGTTCGTCAGGTCCACGCCGGCCGTCGCGCTCCGCCGGTCGGCGGCGACGGTGAGGCCGGCCGACAGGATCCGGAAGCTGCCGTCCGGGCTCGACAGGAACACCTTGTCCAGCTCGTGCAGGGCGGTACCGGTGACCTTCAGCGAGATCCGGCCCTTGCCGACCGAGGCGGGGCCGACGGTGCCGGCCGTCCACGCCTCGGGACCGCACAGGTTCCGCGCGCAGGTGGCCTCGACGCGCAGCGCCGTGGTGGCCTGGGCGGGGTTCTCGGGCAGACCGATCACGAGCGTGCTCGGACGGGGCTCGCGCTCCGTCGCGCCGTACGTCAGGCCGCACGTGTAGTACGTGCCGGTGCTTCCGTAGATCTCCGCGCAGCCGTTCTTCGGCGGCGTGTCGTGGTAGAGCCACGGCGTCGGCATCTGGTCGACGGTTCCCGACGGCGTGAGCTTCAGGTCGAAGCGGTCGTCCGTCGCCGTCGGCAGGACGGCGCAGACCGCCGTCTTCTGCTCGGACAGCGTGCCGGTCAGCGGGCCGAAGCCGTAGCTGACGTTGGGGACCCGGACGCACTCGGGCGCGGGCCCGGCGGCCGTGCCGATCCGCAGGGCGTCGAGTCGGTAGGCCGGCGCGGGCGTCTCGCCCTCCCGCACCACGACCACCGCCTGGTAGCGGGTGGAGCCGGAGACGGCACAGCCGCGGGTGAAGTACCCGCAGAGCGCCTCGCCGTTGGTGTCGTACACGGCGAGCCGGGCGGTCTGCCGGACGTCCCGGGCGTTCATGTGCAGGGTGTCCCGCGCGTCGGTCGTGGTCACCTGGTGGCACCGGAAGGTGCCGGGCGTGGCCGGGACGCCGCCCGTGGACGGACCGCCGACCGCGACGGCCGGAGTCGTCACGCAGCCGCGTGCCGAAGCGGTCAGGTCGCGGCGCGTCAGCGCGTACTCGGCCGGCGCGTCGCCGCCCTGGAGCAGGACGGTGTGCGCGAGGCCGGGCGTCAGGACGCAGGTCGTCCAGGTGCTGGCGAAGGTGCTGATCGCGCAGCTCTTCTTGCCGGTCGCGTCGAGGACGGTGACCCAGGCGCCCTCGGTGCCCGCGACCCGCTGGATCTGCGTCAGCTCGCGGGCGCTGTGCGCGTCGGCCGGGATGGTCAGGCAGTCGGCGAAGACGCCCCCGCCGGTCCGCACACCCATCCGGACGGGGTTCGCCGTGAAGTCGCCGGGCAGGAAGGTGCGGCAGGTGCTCGCGGTGTCGGTGCGGTGGACGACGAGCCGGTAGACGTCGGACTCGGCGTCCAGGTACCTCTTGGCGACCAGCACGCGGTACGGGGCGGTGCCGCCCAGCACACAGGTGCCGTCGGACAGGCCGCTGTCGCAGAGAGGCGCGCCGTTCGCGTCGACGACCGTGAGGTCGGCGGAGCCGTCGGTGAGGACGGCGAGGTGGGCGCCCTGCGGCACCGGCAGGTGCAGGCAGTCCACCGCGCCCCGCGCGTCGAACGTCCCCTGGTACGGGGCCGCGAGCGTCACGTCGCTCGCGCAGCCCTCGGTGGAGGCGCGGTCGAGGACGCGGACGGCCGCGTCGGTGACGACGGTGTACGGGACGCCCGCGGTGAGCGCGCAGAAGAGCCCCTCCGCGCAGGCCGTCCTGCCGTCGGGGGCGTACACCTTCCTGCCGCCGGGCTGACGGTCGGGGCCCACCGTCTCCACGTCGTAGCGGCCGCTCGTGGCCGGGGTGAACGTCCTGCACCCGGTCTCGGGCGCGGCCGCCGCGGGGGCGGACCCGTAGGCGGTCACGGCCACGGGGGCGCAGCCCACCGGGTCGGACAGCCGGCGGACCGTGAGGGTGTACGGGGCGGCTGCCCCGTCCTGCGGGTCGGCGGCGATGCCGAGGACGCGGTAGCCGCCGGAACTCCCGGGCAGGACACAGCCGTCGCCGCCGTCGGGGCTGGAGGAGGGGCAGATGCGGCGGCCGGTGTCGTCGGTGATCCAGGCAGGGCCCGTCAGCTCGCTGCCGGGCATGCCCGCGAGGGTGACGCGGTCGCCCGGCGCGGCGGCGAAGGAGTGGCAGACGACGCCCGTCGGGCCGACGCCGGTGCCGGTCGCCGGGGGCGTGTCGTACCCGGTGCCGGGGATGCCCGGGCAGCCGGGCACGGCCATCAGCGGGACGAGCGACACGTGGGTCTCGCGGGCTTCCCAGTCGCCGGTGGCGAGACGGAGCGTGTACGTTCCGGCGGCGAGTTCGCACCAGGTGTCGCGGTAGGCGTAGGAGTCGCAGTCGACCTGGGACTCGCCGGCGTACAGCGACGGGTAGGCGTGCTGTCCGTCGACGAGCATCCGGTGCGGGCCCGGCTTCTCCACCGTGACCGTGAAGCACGCGGTGCCGCGTCCTTCCAGCGTGACCCTGCCGCCCGGATCGCCGGGGGCGCCCAACGGAGTGAGCGCGAGGGCCGGGCACGTCTCCGTCGGTGTCGGCTCGGCCGTCGGCGTGGGCTCGGGCGTCGGGTCCGTGGGCGTCGGGTCCGTCGTCGTCGACGGTTCCGGCGTCGGGTCCGTCTCCGCCGGTGCCGCCGAGGGCGCGGCCGTCGTCGGTGACGGCGTCGCCGCCAGGGCCGTCCCCGCCGGCAGCAGCGGGGCCGCGAGGGCCGCCAGCAGGGCGGGGACGAGGAGCAGGTTTCTGGTGGATCTCGGGTGCAGACGTCTGGATCTGCCGCGCGAGCGCGCGAAGTTCGGCATTCTTCCGTTCCCCCCGGAGCGGTGTGGCATATGCGGGCCACACTCTACGGGCGGGTACGACGGCCGCCGACCCGTTATCGCCCCTCGTACCGCGCCTCCCGCCGCTCCACGAAGCTCGCCACGCCCTCCCGCGCGTCGCGGGTCGTCATGTTCAGCTCCTGGGCCGTCGCCTCGGCCGCGAAGGCGGTCGCGCGGTCGGTGTCCAGGGAGGCGTTGACCAGCTGTTTCGTGAGGGCGAGGGCGCGGGTGGGGCCCTGGGACAGGCGTTCCGCCCAGGCTCGGGCGGTCTTCTCCAGGGCGTCCGCCGGGACCACGCGGTTCACCAGGCCCATCGCTCGCGCCTCCGCCGCCGGCAGCGCGTCGCCGAAGAACATCAGCTCCTTGGCGCGCTGGGGGCCGATCAGGCGGGGGAGGAGGTAGGCGCCGCCGCCGTCGGGGACCAGGCCCCGGCGGGCGAACACCTCCACGAAGCGGGCGGACTCCGCCGCGAGCACCAGGTCGCAGGCGAAGGCCAGGTGCGCGCCGATGCCCGCCGCCGTGCCGTTCACCGCCGCGATCACCGGCTTCTCGCAGTCCAGGACGGCCGCGATGAAGCGCTGCGCGCCCTGCCGGATCATCCGGGCCACGTCGCCGGCGACCTGGTCCCCGAGGGAGGGCGATCCCCGCAGGTCCGCGCCCGCGCAGAAGCCCCGGCCGGTGGCGGTGATCACCACGCAGCGCACGGACGCGTCGGCGGACGCCTCCGCCAGCAGGGCGATGATCCGCTCCCGCTGCTCCCAGGTGACCGCGTTCATCGCCTCGGGGCGGTTGAGGGTGATCCACGAGACGCCGTTCTCGACCGTGTGCAGGACCTCGGACATGGGGCTCCTATCGGCAGACCGCGAGCGCGTCCAGCGCCACCGCGCCCTGGCCGCGCGGCAGCACCATCAGCGGGTTGATGTCCAGTTCGGCGAGGTCGCCGTCGAGTTCGAGGGCCATCCGCTGGACCCGGAGCACGACCTCGACCAGCGCGTCGACGTCGGCCGGCGGGGCGCCGCGCACGCCGTCGAGGAGCGCCCTGCCGCGCAGCTCGTCCAGCATCGAGCGGGCCTCGCGCTCCCCGAAGGGGGGTACGCGGACGGCGGTGTCGTTCAGGACCTCGACCAGCACCCCGCCCAGGCCGACGGTGACGGTCGGGCCGAAGAGGTCGTCGCGGGTCACCCCGACCACCATCTCGACGCCCTTCCCCACCATCTGGCAGACGAGGATGCCGTCGAGGTCGATCTGCTCGTAGCGGGCGATGTCGGTGAGGTCCCGGTACGCGTCCCTGACCTGGCTCGCCGACGTCAACCCGACCTTCACCAGGCCCAGTTCGGTCTTGTGGGCGAGCTGGGCGCCGGACGCCTTCATCACCACCGGGTAGCCGACGAGCCCCGCGGCCCGGACGGCGGCCGCCGCGCTCGTCACCAGCTGCTCGCGCGGCACGCGGACGCCGTACGCGCGCAGCAGCTGCTTCGCCGCGTGCTCGCTGAGCCGCTGCCCGGGCCGCATCAGGGCCTGCGCCTTGCGGAAGGACGGGGAAGGGGTGCGGGGCGCCTCGTCGAAGGGGGAGCGGTAGCCGGCGGTGAAGCGGTGGTGGTCGAGGTACGCCTTCACCGCGCCGATGCAGTTGGCGAAGGTGCGGAAGGTGGCGACGCGGGAGGAGCCGAGGAGGGTGGTCCGGTAGGCGTCCTCGGTGCCGACGGGGGAGCCCCACACCACGCACACCAGCTTGTCGGTGGCCTCCGCGGCCTCCACCAGGTCCTGCGCGAGCTTGTCGCTCATGGGCGGGAAGGGGCCGGTGATGGGACAGATCAGCACGCCCACCGACGGGTCGGCGAGGATCGCGTCGATGATCTTCCGGCCGCGCCAGTCGCCGACCGGGTGGCCGCCGTTGTCGACGGGGTTGGCGACGCCGAGGTACTCCGGGATCCACTGGTGCAGCTCGTCCTGCTTCGCCCGCGGGAGCGTGGGCAGGGTCAGGCCGGCGGCGGTCGCCAGGTCGGCGAAGTGGGCGCCCGTGCCGCCGGAGATCGAGTAGACGACGACCCCTTCGGCGAGCGGCCTGCGGGCGCGGGCGAGGAGGGCGGCGGTGTCCTGGAGCTGGTCGAGCCCGTCGACCCGGATCACCCCGAACTGCCGCATGGCCGCGTCCACGACCCGGTCCGCGCCGGTCAGCTTCCCGGTGTGCGAGGCGGCGGTGCGGGCCCCGGTCTCGGTCCTGCCGACCTTCACGGCCACCACCGGCACGCCCTCGCGGGCGGCGCGGTCGGCGGCGAGCAGGAAGGAGCGCCCGTCCTTGAGCCCCTCCACGTACGCGGCGATGGCGCCGACCTCCGGCAGGGAGGCGAAGTACGAGAGGAAGTCGGCGGTCTCCAGGTCGGCCTCGTTGCCGGTCGGCGCCCAGTGGGAGAGCCGGACGCCCAGCTCCTGGAGGGTGAAGACGGGCCGGCCCTGGTGTCCGGACTGGGTGATGAGGGCGACGGCGGGGCCTTCGAGGTCGTCGCGGAAGCGCTCGAAGGCGTTGAGGTTGGTGTTGGGCCCCAGGAGCCGGACGCCGCTGCGGCGCACGGCCTCGGCGAGCCGCTGCTGCGCGGCGGCCCCGTCGGCGCCGGTCTCGGCGAAACCGGAGGCGAAGGCGACCGCGAACCGCACCCCGGCCCCGCCCAGCTCCTCGACGACGGGCAGCGGGTCGGCGACCAGCAGGACGGCCAGGTCCACGGGCCCGGCGAGGTCCTTCACGGACGGCACGCAGTCGATGCCGAAGACGGCGGTGCGGGTCGGGTGCACGGGGATCAGTTCCGCGCCGACCCGCTCGGCCCAGGCGAGCAGCTGTCTCGTGATGCCGGTGTTGGGCCGGCCCTCGGCGTCGGAGGCGCCGACGACGGCGACGGACCGGGGCCGGAAGAAGCGGTCGAGGTCGGGGACCTCGGCGTACAGCGCCCGCCCGCTGACGTCCCGGTCGCCGGGCGCGGCGGCCTGCCCGTGGACGGCGGCGCGGGGCGCCTCCCCGCAGGCTTCCACGCGGGCGCGCAGACCGGTGGTGAAGGTGCCGTGAGTCGATCCAAGCATGGTTGCGCTCCGCCCTTCCGTGCAGGACGCGTCCCGGACAAGTGACCTGACGCCTAGTCAGATTACAGAACTGACGGCCAGTCAGGAATGGGGCGGTGCGGAGGAAGCACGAAGACCCCGCCGGGGGCGGGGTCCTCGGTGGTCCTCGGTGGTCTTCCGTGGGGGGCGGCTACTTCTTCCGGGGCTTCTTCCGGGGCTTCGTCCGGGCGATCCGCCGCGCGATCCGCTCCGCGTCCATGGCCAGCTCCCTGAGCATCCCGGAGATCGGGTTGGTGAAGCCGGTGAAGTACAGCCCCGGCGCGTGGCGCGGGCTGTGGGCGCCGCGCACGACCGGACGGCCGCGGTCGTCGAGGACGTCGAGGTGGCCGACGAGGGGTTCGAGGGCGCGGCGGTAGCCGGTGGCGGCGATCACCGCGTCCGGGGCGATCCGGGTGCCGTCGGCGAGCAGCACCTCGCGGCCCTCCAGGGCCTCGACGGCCGCCACGACCTCGACCTTCCCGGCCCGGAGGGCGGCGACGAGGCCGACGTCCTGGACGGCGATTGCACCGTCCCGGACGCGGCTGGCGAGGCCGGTGTCCGGGCGGGGCAGCCCGTGCGCGGTGAGGTCGGGCGAGACGAAGCGGGCGACGCCCCGGCCGAGCAGGTCCACCAGGCCGACCGGAAGCCGCCGGACGAGGATGCCGCTGCGCTGGGCGGGCCAGCCGGCCGTGGTGCGGCGGAGGATGTGCGGGGCGGTGCGGACGGCGATCCGGACCCGGCCCGCACCGCCCTCGGCGAGGTCGGCGGCGATCTCGGCGCCGGTGTTGCCGATGCCGACGACCAGCACGTCCTTCCCGGCGTACGGCTCCGGGTTCCGGTACTCGCGGGCGTGCACCAGGTCGCCCTCGTACGTGTCGAG
Source organism: Streptomyces sp. NPDC058955 (assembly GCF_042741435.1). Lineage (NCBI taxonomy): Bacteria > Bacillati > Actinomycetota > Actinomycetes > Kitasatosporales > Streptomycetaceae > Streptomyces > Streptomyces sp. NPDC058955. Next base: position 7,813 of record NZ_JBHYKM010000129.1, read on the forward strand.
CCCGGGCCAGCCCGGCACGCGCGGGGTGTGGTTGAAGCCGGTGGCGACGACGACGGCCCGGCCGGTCAGCCGCCGCCCGCCGGTCGCGTGCAGCACCCAGCCGCCGGTGCCGTCCTCCGCGCGCTCGATCCGGTGCACCTCGACGCCGGTGACGACGTCCAGCTCGTGCTTCTCGGCGTACGCCTCCAGATAGCGGACCAGGTCGGCGCGGGCGACCCAGCGGCCGTACGCGCGGGGTATCCGCAGCCCGGGCAGGCCGGAGAGGCGCCGGGTGGTGTGCAGCCGCAGCCGGTCGTAGTGGCCGCGCCAGGAGGTGCCGACGGCCCCGGACTTCTCCAGGACGACGGCGCGGACGCCGCGGGCGCGCAGGGTGGCGGCGACCGCGAGCCCGCCGGGGCCGGCGCCGATGACGTACACCGGCTCTTGGGGGGTGGTGACCATGAATGCTGAGCGTAATGACGTGTACACGCAGTGGGTCTCGACCAAGAGGGAATTTCGGTTGCGAAACGGTCACGCGCGCCGACCCCTTGCGGAGGGCGGGGGCGCTGCGCTGAACTGACGTACCGTCAGATCTCCGGGGTACGCCGAGGAGGACCACCCATGCAGACCGTCTGGCTCACCGGCGCCGAATGGCTCGCCGTCCTCCGCATCGGCCTCGGCCTGTGGTGGCTGGAGAGCTGGCGCCACAAGGACCGCAAGGGCTGGTTCGAGCGCGGCACGGGCATCGCCTGGGCGGCGGACGTGGCCGGCAAGCACCGGTGGACGGCGGTCAGGACCGGCTTCGAGACGGTCGTCGCCCCCCGCCCCAAGCTGATGGCGTACGTCGTCGTCTACGCCGAACTCGCCCTCGGCCTCGGCCTGGTCACCGGCCTCCTCACCCCGATCGCCCTCGCCGCCGGCCTCCTGCTCAACCTCCTCTACCTCGTCCTGATGATCCACGACTGGGCCGAGCAGGGGCAGAACGCGATGATGGCGCTGATCTCCCTGGTGGCCCTCTTCGCGATGTCCTGGCAGACCTGGTCCCTCGACTCCGCGATCGGACTCTTCTGATGACGGCCACCCCGGACATCGACGCCTTCACCCGCCCCTACTGGGACGCCGCCGCCGAGGGCCGCCTCCTGATCCGCCGCTGCCGTGCCTGCGCCCGCCCCCACCACTACCCCCGCGAGTTCTGCCCCCACTGCTGGAGCGAGGACGTGACCTGGGAGCACGCGTCCGGCCTGGCCACCCTCCACACCTGGTCCGTCGTCCACCGCAACGACCTCCCGCCGTTCGGCGCCCGGGTCCCCTACGTGGCGGCGGTGGTGGACCTGGCCGAGGGCACCCGCATGATGACGGAGGTGGTGGACGTGGCGGCGGCGGACCTCCGCGTGGACCTGCCGCTCACGGTCGCCTTCCGCACGGGGGAGGACGGGGTAGCCGTCCCCGTCTTCACCGCCGCTCAGCCGGTCGTCACGTAGGCCGTCGCCAGGGAGAGGCCGAGGCCGTCCTTCGTGACGCCCTTCAGACCCGTCCCGTGGGGCAGGTGCCACTCCCAGCGGGCCACCGGGATCACCACCCCCTCTGCCACGAGGAGGTCGTCCACGGCGGCCCAGGCGCGGGCCTGGGCGCCGCTGTCCTGCGTGCGCGTCGCCTGGTCGATGGCGGTGTGCAGGGCGGCGTCGTCGAAGCGGCCCAGCCCGTGGCCGTCCGGGAGGCGCGTGTCGAAGAGGAAGCGGAAGGTCTTCGACGGGTCGGGGGAGCTCGGGGCGGTGACGACCGCGTACAGCTGGACCGTGTCGTCCCCGCCGACCCCGCCGTCCCCCGTGAAGGCGTCACCCGGCAGCTCCTTCGCCGTCGCCTCGAAGCCCGCCCTGCCCAGGCCGGCGGCGAGGGCCTCCGCCCTGAACTGGTCCGCCGTGTCGTTCCGCGAGTACGCGATGGTGACCGGGTACTCCGTCCGGTTCGCCCCCTCCAGCGTCGCCCGCGCCCGCTCCAGGTCGCCGTTGCCGGTCGGTCCGGCGCGCCCGGTCGTGCCGTCGGGGCGGTGGCCACGGATGCCCGGGGTCAGCAGCCGGGTCTGGGGCGCGAGGAGGTCGGAGCCCTCGTCGGTGTTGTGGGCGTCGATGACGTCCCGGTGCGGGAACGCCTGGGCCAGTGCCTGGCGTACGGCCTTGTCCTTCACCGCCCGGGTGTTGACCACGTAGAACAGGAGGCGCCCGTCGCCCGCCCGCTCGGTGCGCAGCCCCGAGGCGGACGCGTCGGCGCCGACGCCCTCGTCGAGGGCGATGGCCGGGCGGTTCGCCGGTGAGGAAGCGACCTGCCGGGCGAGCTCGTCGCCCGAGGATTCCTGGATCTCGAAGCGGTACCGGTCCGGGAAGGCGCTGCGGATCGGGTCCGATGCCGCGTCCCAGTGCGGGTTCCGGGCCAGGACCGGGGCCTCGTCGCCGTCCACCTCCGGGCTCTTCTCGACCCGGTACGGGCCGGAGGCGAGCCGGGGCGCCGCCTTGGTGCCCTTGCGCGCGTCGCCCGGAGGGACGGGCGACCCCGGCGGTCCCGCGAGGAGGTGGGGGAAGCCGGTGTCCGCCTTCCTCAGGCGGTAGACGACCGTGCGGGCGTCGGGCGCCTCGACCTTCTCGACCGTGGCTCCGAGGAGGACGGCGAGGGAGTTCGCCCGCCCCGTCTCCTCCTCCCGGCCGTCCGGGTCCCTCAGCACGAGGTCATGCGCGCGGACGAGGTCGGCGGCGACGACGGCGGACCCGTCCTCGTACCGCATGCCCTCCTTCAGCGTGAACGTCCAGGTCAGCCCCGAGTCCTCGGTCCGTCCCGGGTCGGTCGCGAGGTCGCCGACGAGGAGCTGCCCCTTCTCCGTACGCCGGTAGCCGGTGAGCGCGCGGAAGAGGAGCAGCCGCAGCTGGCCGACGCTCGGCGCCCGCGGCGCGTACGTCAGCGGGCTGTACTGCGGCGGGAGGGTGCCCAGCACGGTCACCTCGCCGCCCCGGCGCGCCTCGGCGGCGGCCGGCGCCGGTCCGCGCGAGTCGGCGGCGGTGCCACGGGGGACGTCGTACACGGCGGGTCCGGCGGCGCCGGACGCTCCGGGCGAGGCGCCGCCCTTGCCGGGCCCCTCCTGCCCGCCGCTACCGCCCTTGCCGTCCTGGTCGAAGGCTTCGATGAGTCCCCAGGTCGCGCCGCCCCCGCCGACCGCCACGGCGGCGACGGCGGAGAGGAGCCCCCGGCGGGAGAGCCGTCCGCGGGACGGTGCCTCGGCCGGGGTGGCGGGAGGCGCGATGACGTACGAGGTGGTGGGCGCGGGGGCCGGGGCGGCCGGGGCGGCCACCGGGTCCTGGTCCTGGCCCGCGGGCGGCGCCGGCGACGGGCTCGCCAGGGCGTCCAGGCGGTCCGCCGCCTTCTCGGCCTGGGGGCGGGACTCCGGGTCCTTCGCGAGGAGTTCGGCGATCAGTGCGGCGAGCGGCGGCGGCAGGTCCGGGCGGTGGTGCTCGACCGGGACCGGGGTTTCGTGGAGGTGGTGGTGGATGAGCGCGGCCACGCTGCCGGAGGTGAACGGCGGGCGGCCGGTGAGGAGTTCGTACAGCAGGCAGCCCAGCGAGTAGAGGTCCCCGCGGGGGTCCTCCGGGCCCTCGCGGAAGCGCTCCGGCGCCATGTAGAGGGCCGTGCCGATCGGCCCGTCGCCGGTGCGGGTCAGCCGGTGGGTGCCGGCGTCGACGAAGGTGGCGACGCCGAAGTCGAGGACCTTCACCATGCCCTCGTCGGTGAGGAAGACGTTCCCCGGCTTGATGTCCCGGTGCACCACCCCGCCCCGGTGGGCGACGGCGAGCGCCCGGCACACCTGCGCGCCGAGCCGGGCGGCGGTGCCGGGCGGGAGGGGGCCCTCGTCGCGCAGCAGGGCGGCGAGCGTCCGCCCCTTCAGCAGCGGCATGACGAGGTACGGGATCTCCTGCCCGGTCTCGTCGTCGCGGGCGGTCCCGTGGTCGTACAGGGTGACGATGAAGGAGCTCTCCAGGACGGCCGCGGCCCGCGCCTCGCGCCGGAACAGCGCGAAGAGCCGGGCGCGGTCGGCCTCCGCCGTGCCCTCGGGCACGGCGAGCAGCTTCACGGCGACCGTCCGCCCGAGCCGCTCGTCCCGGGCCTCCCGGACGACCCCCATGCCGCCGGCCCCGACCTGCCCGGCCAGCCGGTACCGCCCCTCCAGCAACGTCCCCCTCATGGCGTCAACTTATCGCGCTGACGTTCCTCCAGAGCTGGGACCGCTTGCCTCCGTCGCACGCGGCGAACGTCAGGAACGGCGGGCCGCCGACCATGCACTGCCCGTTGTTCACGTTCTTGATGGTCCGCCCGGCGGACATGGTGGCGTGGATCTTCCAGGACTGGGCGCTGGAGCCGTTGCAGACGGCGGCGCTGGGGGTCGGGTTGCCCGCGGGCTGGAGGCAGTGCCCGGTCTCCTTGTTGACCAGCCGGAAGGTGCCGTCGCCGTTGGAGGCGTAGGTCCAGGCGTAGTGGATCGGCGTGCCGATGCCGCCGGTGGACCCGCACGCGTAGGTGTTGGCGACGACGGTGTAGCCGGCGTCGTACTCGCCCAGGCACTCGCCGCTGGCCGCGTTCTCCAGGGAGTACGTCCCCGAGGGCGTCGAGCCGCCGCCGGTGCCGGTCGACGGCTTGGGCGCGGCCGTGGTGGGGCGGGGCGCGGTGGTCGTCGGCCCGGTGGTGGTCGTCCCGCCGGAGGTGGAGCCGCCGGAGGTCGTACCCCCGGAGGAACCCCCGGAGGAACCCCCGGACGTCGTCCCGCCGGAGGTCGTGCCGCCCGACGTGCCGGTGGAGCCGCCGGACGACGACGTGCCGCCGTCCCCACTGCCGCTGCCGCCCCCGCCGTTCGTGGTGGACGAGCCCCCGCCGGTGACGGCTCCGCCCCCGTCGACGGGCGGCGGCGGGGCCCCGGGAGGCAAGGAGGTCGCCGCCGGGGCCGACGGCTTCGTGGCGGACGGCTTGGCGGAGGACGCCGACGGCTTCGCCCCGGGCGCGGCCGGGGACGGCGGCAGCCCGGAGGGGGAGAGCACGGCCGTCGGGGAGGCGGAGGGGCGTTCCTCCGCGCCCGCGCGGCCGAGTTCGTACGGGCCCAGGGCCAGCGTCAGCGTCGTACCGGTGGTGATCACGACGGGCACGGCCATCATGACGATCCGGTTCCGCCGCCGGTGGTCGCGCCCGCCCGCCGGCCGCCCGTCGAGGGTGTACGCGGTGTCGGCCGGCGGCGGGACGGCCGGCTGAGGGGTCAGCGGGGCCGTGGCGACGTCCTTCGAGGGGTCGGCGGCCTCCAGTTCGGCCAGCGCCTCGGCGGTCGGCGCCCCGGCCGCGAAGGCGGTCCGCTCGGCGATCCGCGCCGCCACCGGCTCCGGCCAGTCGACCCCGGCGGCCCGCGCGTCCGCGTGCCCGACGAGCTCGGTCGCGGTGGGCCGGTCCTCGGGGTCCTTGGCCAGGCAGGTGCGGACGAGATCGGCGAGGTCGGGGTCCGTCTCCGCGAGCCGTCCGAAGTCGGGCTCGCCGTGCACGACCCGGTAGAGCAGGTCGTGCCCGGAGCCGTCGCCGAACGGAGGGCGCCCGTTCGCCGCGTACAGGACGAGGCTGCCGAGCGCGAAGACGTCCGCCGCGCCGGTCAACTGCTTGTCGGCGACGGCCTGTTCGGGCGCCATGTAGGCGGGCGTCCCGATGATCATGCCGGTCTTGGTGAGCCGGCTCTGGTCCGCCGCCCGCGCCACCCCGAAGTCGATGAGCGAGAGCCCGCTCCCGGTCAGCATCACATTGGACGGCTTGAGGTCCCGGTGCACCATCTCGGCCGCGTGCACGGTCCGCAGCCCCGCCGCCGCCTCCCGCAGCAGCCGCCACAGCGCGTCGGCCGGCAGCGGCCCGTTGTTGAGCCGCAGCGCGTCGTTGAGCGTCACGCCCGGGATGAACCCGGTGGCGAACCACGGCGGCTTGGCGAGCCGGTCGCTCGCCAGCAGCTTCGTGCTGGCCCCGGCGGGCAGCCGCGCCAGGTTGTCCAGCTCGTGCCCGAAGTGGCTCAGGAAGTCCTTGTCCTCGGCGAGCGTCGGCAGCACCCGCTTGACCGCCGCGTACGTCCCCGGGACGGCGCCCAGATAGACCCGCCCCATTCCGCCGGACCCGAGCACGCCGAGCAGGCGGAAGGCGCCGATCCGGCGCGGGTCGTCCGCGTCGAGCGGCATCGCGCCGCTGCCGCGCAAACTAGAGTCGTTTTCCAATTCCCCCTGCATGGGCCACAGGGTAGCTCAGTGCGATCGCGGTCTGAATTGCCGTCAAGGCGTTGTTACCGGGCCGTGGTTGAAGTGGCCGGAAGGGGGCGGGCCGGACGGCTGGAGTTCTTCCCTCCGCCACCCCGAGGCCCGACCCTGGGCGGTATGCGACCCGCACCCGGCGACATCGTGTACGCGTACCGCAAGACGAAACCCCCCTCCCGGCGCCGCTTCAGCCTCCGCCTGGGACTCCAGCACCCCGTCCTGCGCCTCAATCCGATGTCCGTCACGGACGAGCACGGCAACGACTGGATCGAGGTCCTTCCGGTCCCGCACGGCGTCCTGGACACCGTCCTCGACCCGGACGCGGTCGTCCTGATCCCGGTCCTGGACGTGGCGAGCTACAAGGAGTCGCTGCCGCCGGAGGTACTGGACGTGATCCTGGACGTCCTGGACGACGGAGAGCCCCCCTGGCCGACGCTCAGGGAGGCTCTACGGAGGGGGCAGGGCGGGCCTATGCCTGCGAGGTGACCTCGACGAAGGTTGCCCAGGCCGTCGGGGCGACGGTGAGCTGGGGGCCGTGGGGGTTCTTGGAGTCGCGGACGTGGATGGTGGTGGGGTGAGCGGCGACCTCTACGCACTCGCCGCCTTCGGCGCTGCTGTAGCTGGACTTACGCCAGTCGTAAGCGACCTCGATGCACTCCCCGCCTTCGGGGCCGCTGTAGCTGCTCTTGAACCAGGCAAGATCCGCGGTGCTCATCGTTCTCCCAGCAGTTTCTCGATCCAGGTCAGGGACTCCCGCTTGGTGAGTGCCTGTGAGCGCAGGATTCCATACCGCTCGGAAAAGAGGCGAACCTCATTCGGGTCGGTGATGAGACGGGCGTGGCCGTAGATCTCGGTGTACGCGACCTCCCGCCGCCCTGGTGGCGTCAGCAGGGTGAAAGCGCCGTCCAAGTAAGGGTGTTCGTCCCTGTCCAGCAGAAGGATCTGTAGCTCCACTGTCCGGCGCTGGCCAACCTCCAGGATGCGCCGCAGCTGCTCCCGGTGGATCTCCGGTCCGCCGAAGGGCCGGAGCAGGACGGCCGCCTCCAGTAGGAAGGTAAGCGTCGGTGCGGGCCAGCGCTCGAAGAGCGCCTGCCGCGAGATGCGGCCGGCGATCCGTGTCTCGATCGTCTCCTCGTCCAGCATGGGGCGACGGTGCTCGAACAACGAGCGCGCGTACGCGGGTGTCTGAAGAATGGCCGGTACCGCCTGCACCGCGTAGTAATGCCCGGCCAGCGCCCGTGCCTCCTCCTTCGCGAAGCTCTGGAACCAGTCGGGGTGCCGTGTCCGCGCCCGGGCCAGCGCCTTCTCCGTATCCTCCACGGCCGCCGCCAGCACACCCCCCGCGTTCAACGCGGTCTCCGCCCGCAACAGGAACTCGGGCTGCGGGATCCGGACACCCCGCTCCATCGAGGAGATGAGGTCCTCGCCGCAATGCGTGGCCAACGCGAGCTGCGCCTGGCTCAGCCCCGCGTTCGTGCGCAGCACCTTGATGATTTTCCCCAGCGCCTTGAACAAGTGCGCCGTACCGTCCACTTCGGAGGGCTTCTCCGGCCGCTCCTCGTGCTTCCCCGACATCCGTACCGCCCTCTTGGCGTACCCGTACAGTTACCCAGCGTCGTGGCGTCGCTGCTGGTCAGCGTACGGCGGGGGCGCCACTCTCGACGGCATGAAGCCGGAAATCACCCCTCAAAGAAGCGAGCGCGCGCCGGAGTTCGCGCTGCGACTGAGCCCCACGCCCCGGGGCGCGCGCCTGGCCCGCCTGCTTGCCGCGCACCAGCTGCGGGACTGGGGCGTCACGGGCGAGGCGGCGGAGGCGGCGGAGCTGGTGGTGGCCGAGCTGGCGAACAACGCGGTCCAGCACGGCCGGGTCCCGGGCCGGGACTTCGAGCTCCGCATGGAGCGCACGGGCGACCACGTGACGATCGAACTCTCCGACGCGCGGGCCGAACGCCGCCCGTTACCGTGCCGGAACCCCGACGAGGGTGGCTACGGACTCCTCCTCGTAGCCACCCTCACCACCACCTGGGGCGTCAAGCCCCGCACGGTCGGCAAGACGGTCTGGGCGACCGTCCCGCTGACCGGCGGGTGTCCGCGTCAGTAGATGTCGCGCGGCCACTCCGGCCAGCTCTCGGACGCCGCCTCGGCCGGCTGGAGCGGAGTCCGCCACTGGCTCGTGCCGCGATAGACGTACAGATCCTCGCCGGTCTGGTGGATCGCGCCCTTCGCGAGCAGGTCGTTGCGGCCGTCGCCGTCGATGTCACCGACGCCGATGACCTCGTCGTACGTGTTCCAGCCGCCGCCGATCCGGGTCCGGGGCGCGAAGGTGCCGTCGCCCTTGGCGAGGTACAGCCACAGGACGCCGTCCCGGTCACGGGCGACGAGGTCTCCGGCGGTGGCCCCGCCGAGATCGCCGGTGGCGGAGAGGAGGTTGTAGGCGCCCCAGCCGCCGCCGACCCGCTTGCGGGCGGCGAAGGGGGCCGCGGCGCTGCCGGTGCCCGGGTAGAGCCACAGGACGCCGGCCTTGTCGGCGGCGAGGAGGTCGGGGCGGCCGTCGCCGGTCACGTCCGAGCCGCCGGTGAGCTTGTCGTACGTGTTCCAGCCGCCGCCGACCCGGGCGCGGGTGGCGAAGGTGCCGTCGCCCTTGCCGGCGTACCACCAGAGCACGCCGGCGCCGTCCCGGGCGACGAGGTCCGGGGCGGGGGTGCCGCCGGTGTTGCCGGTGGCGGTGATCCGGTCGTACGCGTTCCACCCGCCGCCGATCCGCGTCTCCGTCTCGGGCTCACGGTACGTGAGGCGCCGCAGCTGCCCCAGGTCGTACGAGGACAGGACGCCGCCGCCGGAACGGTTGAGGACGTCCGGCGAGCCGTTGCCGTCGTAGTCGTGCGGCCGGGGAGCGCGGGTCAGGGTGAAGGAGCCGGTGCGCTCGACGGCCGGGCCGATGCCGTTGGCGGGTTCGGCCCTCATGGTCCAGGTGTACGCGCCCGGGTGCGCCGGGTACTTGGTGGCGAGGAGGCCGTCCCAGTCCGCGCGGAACTCGGGGTTGTCGTAGCCCGGCGCCACGCCCTTGACGAGGGCGGAACGGCCGGTGGCGGTGTGGGTCAGCTTCAGGCTGACGCGCGCGTTGGACCGGCTGAACTTCCAGACGGCGGACAGCTTCCCGCCCGCCTGGTCGAAGTCGACCGTGCCGGTCGGGGGCGGGGTCTCCGCCACGGCGGTGAGGACGGTCGGCACGCCGGTGGTGGCCACCTGCGACACGGTGGGCAGGGCTCCCGGGGCGCCGGGCGTGATCCGGTACAGGCCCTCGCCCTGGTCGAGCGTGCCGCCGGAGACGAGCAGCGACCCGTCGGCGGCCGGGACGACGAACGCGGCGTGGGCGAGGGGGAGGGCGGTCGTCTCGGCGGGGTTCGAGAGCGGGACGGAGACCGGGCGGTCGAAGATGCCCGTGCTCCAGCGGGTGGCGGCGCCGATCCGGACGTACACGAGTCGGTCGCCCGTGATGCGCAGGGATATCCGGGCCGCGGCGTCGAGGCCGGGGAGGGCGGTGCGGGTGACCTGGGACGTGCCCCGGACGGCCACGACCAGTCGGGCCTGGTCGTCGTCGTCCTGCTCCACCCAGGCCACGTGCGTCCGCGACAGGGTCATGGGACGGCCGTCGGACACGCCCTGCGGGGCGTACGTCTCCACCACGGACGCGGAGGCGACGTCCACGACCGCCATCGTGTACGCCGTCACGCCGTCCTTCGTCACGGAATACTGGACGAGGAAGGCGTCCGGGTCGTTGATGCCCGTGCCCCGGATCTCGGCGCCCGCGGGAATGCCGGTCACCTCGCGGTCCACGGTTCCGCCCTGGGCGTTCTTGCTCAGGACGCGCACGCCCTGGTAGCCCGCGATGACGAGCGAGGTGCCCTGGTGGTGCATCGTCCGGTAGGTCCCGACGGCGGGGAGGCCGTCGTAGGTGGCGACCTCGGCGCCCGAGGCCATGTCGATCACGGTGCGGCTGGTGTCGCCGATCCGGACGACGAAGTCCGTGCCGGCGCTTACCCCGTACCTGCCTTCCGGCAGCGGAGTCCGGGTCCCGTCGTACCGCACCCACGTGTAGGCGTACCCCGAACTCTCCGGGTGGCGCGCCAGGAAGCCGGTCGGGCCGCCGGGGAGCGCCAGCGTGCCGGGCGGCAGGGAGAAGACCTCCTGCTGCTCGGAGGTCGCGTTCGCGGTCGCCGGACCGGCCGCGACGGCCGGGGAGGTCAGGCCGCCCGCGGTGACCGCGAGGGTGACGGCGACGGCCGCGCCGAGGAGGCGCGGGGCGGTGGCTCTGTGGTGCCTCATGAGGTGGGTGACTCCGGGGTCGGATGAGGAGGTCGAGGACGGACGGCTTCGGGTCCTGCCCGGGGGCCGTCACGGCTCCTTCGAAAGGGGGCGCACCAGTCGCTGGGCGGCGGGTGGCGAGGTGTGTCCGCCTCACGGGGGTGTTCCTCGGAGGCGGAGCGGGCCGATCAGAAGGGAAGGGCGCGGGGGCGGATGGTGTCGTCGGTGGCGTACGGCGGTGTGCCGATGTTCTTGCCGGGACCGAAGGGGGCCCTCCAGTCGCCGGTGCCCTTGTAGAGGGTGATCCAGGGATCCCGCTTCGTTCCGCTCTCCGCGATCAGGTCGGCGCGGCCGTCGCGGTCGGCGTCGCCGATGTTGACGATCTGGTGGAAGGCGCCCCAGCCGCCTCCGATGCGGGTGCGGAGAGCGAAGGTGCCGTCCCCCTTGCCGAGGTAGAGCCACAGGACGCCGTCGCGGTCGCGGGCGAGGAGGTCGCCGGCGCTCGCGCCGCCGAGGTGTCCGGGGGCGGTGAGGAGGTTGTAGGCGCCCCAGCCGCCGCCGATCCGCTTGCGCGGGGCGAAGGGCTTGGTGCCGTCGCCGGTGGCCTTGTACAGCCACAGGACGCCGCTCTTGTCGGTGGCGACCAGGTCGGGGCGGCCGTCGCCGGTCAGGTCGGAGCCCGCCGCCAGCTTGTCGTACGCGTTCCACCCGCCGCCGACCTGGGTCCGCTGGGCGAGCGTGGTGCCCCTGCCCGAGTAGAACCACAGCACACCGGTCGACTTCTCGCGGGCGAGGACGTCGGAGTAGGGGCTCGCGTCGAGGTTCCCGGCGGACAGCAGCCGGTCGTACACGTACCAGCCGCCGCCGTGCGGGACCTGCATCCAGTCGGGATCCCGGGGGTCGGTGAACTGCCGGACGTTGTACGAGAGGAGGCGACCCCAGTCGTTCCGCACGAGCAGGTCGGCGGAGCCGGTGTCGGAGTAGCCGTGCGCGGCCACGCCGCTGTCGACCCGGAGGGTGCCGGTCCGTTCGACCGTGCCGCCGACGCCGCTGAGCGGGGTGGCGACCATCTTCCACGTGTAGTCGCCGTTTCGGGCGGCCGACCTGTCGGAGTAGGCGCCGTCCCAGGCGAAGGCGGCCTCGGTGGCCGTGCCGGAGAGCCTCTTGTAGCTGTTCCAGGTCTGGCCCGTCGCCTTGTGGGTCACCCGCAGGTCCACCCACAGGTCGCTGCGGCCGTACGTCCACCGCAGCGTCGCCGTCGAGCCGGCCCGGCGGAAGTCGGCGGTCGCGGGCGTCTGCTGGGTCACCACCGTCGTCGGCGTGGTCGCGCCGATGTTTGCCACCAGGGTCACGGCGGGCCGGCCGTCGGCGCCGGGAGCGATCCGGTAGACACCCACAGCGCCCTCCGCCGTGGAGCCCTGGGTCATCACGCCGTCGCCGGAGCTGTGGAAGTACACCGCGTTCCGGAGCAGACCGGTGAGGGTCGTGCCGTCCTTGAGGGAGACGGCCGACAGGCCCGCGGCGCCCAACGCCGAGTTGTGCAGGAGCCAGTCGCCCGTCAGGCGCAGGTCCAGGAAGGCGCCGCCGGCCGGCAGCGTGGTGCGCCGCGTCGGCGGCTGGGAGCCGTCCCGGGGGGCGGTCACCAGGGTGATGGCGGTCGCGCCGCCTCCCGTGGCCCAGGCCACGTGGGTGGCCGTGAGCGCGATGTCGGAGTTCGGGTAGAAGCCGGGCACGGTCCGGTTCTCGACGACCTTCGCGGTCGCGAGGTCGACGACGGCCAGGCGCTCCTCGGTCCTGCCGGCCACCGTGCCGCGGTACTGGACGGCGAGGTCGCCGGAGGAGTACGCCGTCCGCGCGATGCTCGCGTCGGCGGGCAGGCCCGTCACCACGCGGTGCACGGTCGTGTCGCCGGCCTTGGAGAAGAGGTGCAGGCTGGTGACGCCGTACCCCTCGGACTTCCGCATGACGAGGGTGTCGCCGGTGAACTCCCACAGCTCCCCGGCCGAGCCGACGGCGGAGACGTCGAGGTCGACGGGCGCGCCGCCCGCCATGTCCAGGATCCGGTAGGCGGTGGCCGACGTGCGCATCGCGACGCGCTCGCCGTCGACGGCCGCCCGGGGAGCCGCCTGGCCGCGCGCCACGGGCGGCAGGGCGATCACGGTGCCGTCGGCGGTCCTGTTCCACTGGTAGGTGGTGGCCACCGTTTCGTGGTAGGTGGAGGTCACGAAACCGGCCGAACCCGAGCTGCGCAGATGCGCGTCGGCGGAGATGACGAAGGGCTCCGTCTGCTCCGCCGCGCCGGCCGCGTCGGCGGAGAGCGAGTGCGGCGCGGCGGCGGCCGCGCCGGTGG
>NZ_JBHYKM010000130.1:0-20659 GCF_042741435.1 Streptomyces sp. NPDC058955
GGAGGCGGCGAGGGCGATGGCGCTGGGTGAGCAGTCGATGCCCGTGGTGCGGTAGCCGAGGTGATGGAGGTGGCGGGCCAGAGCGCCGTCGCCGCGCCCGACGTCGAGGGCGGCGCGTCCGTGGCCGGGGCCGAGGTGCTCGTCCAGGAGCCGGGTCTCGGCGTCGTCGAGTTGCCGGTATGCGCGGCCCTCGGCCCACAACGGCTCCCAATAGGCGGCGGTGGAGGTCGTCTCGGTCACGTGACTCCTTGGCGTGTGGGTGGGCACAGTGCAATAACTGCCGCCACCGGAGCCGGGTCAGTCATGGAAGCTGTCGAGAGCGGAGGAACCGGCTGGCCCTGGCAAGGTCCTCAGGTGTGTCGACTGCGAGCCCGTCGTCCATGACGGGGAGCATCTTTACGCGGTGACCGTGTTCGATGAAGCGCAGCATCTCGATGCCCTCGGTTCGCTCCAGCGGCCCGTGCGGGAGTTGTCGGAACAGACTGAGGGCCGTTCCCGTCAGGCCGTAGAGCCCAAGCTGCCGCAGGTACTTCGGTCGGGCGCCCCGCGGATAGGGGATGGGCTGGCGGGAGAACATCAGGGCGTGGCGATCTGCGTCGACGACGACCTTCACGACGTTGTGGTCCAGGACCGTGCTGGCGTCGTCCAACTCCGCGTACGCGTTTACGGCGAGTGTGCCCGGCGTCAGGTGCTCCAGGGCTTCGGAGACCGCATCGATCGCGGCAGGGGAGATGAACGGTTCGTCGCCCTGCACGTTGATGTATGCGTCGGCATGGAGGCGTTGCGCGCACTCCGCGACGCGGTCTGTCCCTGTGGGGTGGTCTCCCGTGCGCATGCAGTCGATGCCGAGTTCGCGGCATGCATCCTCGATGCGCTCGTCGTCGGTGGCGACCAGCACACCGTCGAGGCGCTTGGCCTCCATACAGCGCTGGTGGACGTGCCAAAACAGCGGCTTGTTCCCGAGCTGAGCCAGAGGCTTGCCGGGAAACCGGGAGGCACCCCAGCGGCAGGGGATGACGGCTATATGTCGGTATGCGGTAGGGCGTGATGAAGCGGTGGCAGCCACGGGTGCTCCGTAAGTTGTGAGGCGGCCCGGGAGGGCCGGATGTGGCTAATGGGTGCTTGCCTTCAGTGGCTTCACAGGAGTGGCCGTCCGGCTCTCCGGGGCGCCCTGGCTGCTGATTGAGATGTGCGCGCCTTGTGCGGTCGCTGATTACGGAGATGACAGCGGGGTGTTCCTCGGGCCGACGGCATGCCGTGAGCTGCGAGGAGGGGCAAGTGCGCGACCGGAAAGACCAGGTCTGGGCCGGTATCGATGCCGGTAAGGGCCATCACTGGACGACTGTGGTCGACGAGACCGGCGCCACGCTGTGGTCGAGGAAGGTCGACAACGATGAGTCGGCGATCCTGACCGCACTCGGCGAGATCCTCGAGCTGGCGGACGAGGTCCGCTGGGCGGTGGACATCTCCGGCACGTCCTCCGCGCTGCTGCTGGCACTGCTCGCGGCCCACGGCCAGCGGGCCGTCTATGTGCCGGGCCGGACCGTGAACCGCATGTCGGGCGCCTACCGGGGCGAGGCGAAGACCGACGCCCGTGACGCCTACGTCATCGCCGAGACCGCCCGCCACCGCAGGGACTTCGCTGCGATCGATGTGCCCGCCCAACTCGCGGCCGACCTTGCTCTGCTGACCGCGCACCGCTCGGATCTGGTGGCGGACCGAGTGCGGATGATCAACCGGTTGCGAGATGTGCTCACCGGCGTCTTCCCCGCTCTGGAGCGGGCGTTCGACTACAGCTCGCACAAGGGCGCGCTGGTCCTGCTGACCGGCTACCAGAGCCCAGCCGCGATCCGCCGTCGCGGCCGGGCACGGCTCACGGCCTGGCTGGCCAACCGCGGCGTCCGGGGTGCTGACGCCGTTGCGGGCACCGGGCTGGAGGCTGCCCAGGCCCAGCAGACCGCCCTGCCCGGTGAGGACGTCGCCGCCCAGATCGTTGCCGATCTGGCCGCACAGATCCTGGCCCTGGACGACCGGCTCAAGCGGATCGACAAGCAGATTCGCGACACCTTCCGCAGCCACCCGCAGGCCGAGATCATCGAGTCCCTGCCCGGCATGGGCCCGATACTCGGGGCCGAGTTCGTCGTCGCCGCCGGCGACCTCGCGGCATACGCCGACGCCGGCCACCTGGCTTCGGCGGCCGGGCTCGTGCCCGTCCCCCGCGACTCCGGCCGGCGGACCGGCAACTTGCACCGGCCCAAGCGCTACAGCCGCCGTCTGCGACGGGTGTTCTACATGTCCGCGCAGACCAGCATTATCCGAGAAGGCCCGAACCGGGACTTCTACCTCAAGAAACGTGCCGAGGGCTGCAAACACGTTCAGGCCGTCATTGCCCTGGCCCGCCGACGAGCGAGCGTGATGTGGGCGCTGCTGCGTGACGAAAGGGTGTTCACCTCCGCCCCGCCAGTCACGCAAGCGGCTTGACTTCGTCATTGAGACTCCTGTCGGTGAGTGTCGAGCGCGGGTGCGATGTCGTGGTCAGACCGCTATGCCGCGTGGCCGTACGCGGCGGAACCGGTGGCCAGAGCCTGCATGTGGGCTCGCATGCCGGTGTGGAGGTCGACGTGGGGCCGCCAGCCGAGGACGTCGTGGGCGCGGCCGGGGTTGGCGCGGGTGGTGAGGACGTCGCCGTTACGCGGGTTCTCCTGGTGGACCTGGATCTCGCGCCCGGAGAGGTTGTTCGCGATGTTGATCACTTCGAGCAGGGAGGCGCTCGAACCGCCCCCGACGTTGATCACCCCGCTGGCCGTCGGGATGGTGGCCGCGGCCACCGTGGCAGCCACCGCGTCGTCGATGTACGTGAAGTCCCGGCGCTGGTGCCCGTCCCCGTACAGACGCAGTGGCCGGCCGGTCAGGGCCGCCGTGAGCGTGCGGTGCGTGAACATGTCGGGGCGCTGGCGGGGGCCGTAGACGGTGAAGTACCGCAGGGCGACCACGCTGGTGGGGCAGTGGGCCTGGGTGGAGTGCGCGAGGCAGAGCTGCTCCTCGGCGAGTTTCGTGACCGCGTACGGGGATGCCGGCTGGGGCCGATCGGTCTCGACGCTCGCACCGCCGTCGGTGGGGCCGTAGACGCTGGAGGAGGAGGCCACCACGAGCCGGGAAACGCCCATCCGGGAGACGGCGTCCATGACGCGGTGGGTGGCGAGGACGTTGGAGGCGACGTACTCGCTGAACTTCGGTCCCCACGAAGGGCGTACCCCAGGGATGCCCGCCAGGTGGAAGACGGCGTTCGCGTCGACGAGAAGCGGCTCGATCGCGCAGCTGAGGAGATCGGCGGTGACGTGTATGTACCCCGGGAGCCCCTGCAGGACGGCGAGGTTGGCCGCGGCCGTGGGGTCGGTGGCCGGGTCGCGCCGGTCGACGCCGACGACGTTGGCGCCGGCCTGGACGAGGGCGTGCGCGAGGTGGGATCCGATGAAGCCGGCGGCGCCGGTCACCACTGCCCGGCGGGGGACAGCGGTGGTCAGGTGGGATGGGTGATGCGACACAAGGATCTCCAGGATTCCGGGGAAGGTGTGGTTCAGAGGAGGCGGGACAGAACCGTGCGGCCGTGGGTGCTGAGGACGAGGTCGTCCTGCTCGTGCCCGCGGACCAGGGCGGTGACGGCCTCGATCGCGCCGAAGGACTGCAGCAGCCGCTGTTCGGTGCCATTCAGCGGCTGTCCGTATCCGGCGAAGAACGATGTCCGGAGGTTTGGAACGGCCTGCCAGCGGCGGAACTCGAGCCGGGCGAAGTCGCGGATGCGGGCATCGCGCCGCATGTGCTCGAAGTCGCACAGCCCGAAAGTGTCGCTGATCAGCCAGTTCCGTGGCTGGTAGTCGAGGTGGCACACGGCGCTGTCCATGAGCGTGTCCGCCAGAACGTCTGCGCTGTGGCTCAGAAGCCCGCGTTCGACCGCGGAGACGAGGTCGGCCCGGTCCGCGCGGCCGATCCAGTAGCGCAGCCGCCGAGCGAGTTCCGTGCCGACGGACCCGGTACGCTGCATCGTGGTGGCCTGGTGCAGCTTGCCGAGCACACGCCCGGCCTCGTAGTGGGCCTGCTCTTCCTCGGGTGACCCCGGTGCGACCGTGTCTGCCCGTAGGCCGGGGACAGCGGTGAGAAGCAGGGTGCATGTTGCGTCTTGCCGGCCGACCACGCGGGGGACGTGGCCGATCAGATGGGACCCCCAGGTGAGATAGGCGCGCAGCTCGCGGGTGTACCGGTCGCGTTCGCTGTGCTGTTTGGCGAAGAACTCGTTGCCGTCGGCGTTGACCAGGCGCAGGACGCGTGGCGGGAGCGTCGCATCGTGCACGACACGGAACGCTCCAAGTACTCCGCGGGCAAGGTTCAGGCGCGGGTCGTCGAGCATCGTGATCACGAGGCGGCCTTCTGTGCCAAGGCGGCCAGGTGCTCGGTGTCGTTGTGGCGGTCGAGCATCCATCGTCGCTGTCCGAGGCGATTGAGGTGGTGCTGCCAGCGGGTGATGGACCCGTGGGAGACCGTGAATCCGGCCGGGGAGCCGAGCGGGATGCCCAGGAGCAGGGTGTGCGCGGCGAGCACGGTCTCGCCGTGCGCGGCGAACAGGACGCGTTCGCCCGCGTGCTGCTTGATGAGTTCGTGCAGGAAGCGGCCGGCGCGTTCCAGGTATCCGTTCCAGGTGTCGGATCCGGCTGTCCAGGGCTTGTCGGGGTGTGCGTGCGGCCCGCCATCGGCGGCGGTCTTCACCTCGGCCCACGGTCGGCCGTCGGCGGCGCCGTGAACGGGACCGTCGAGACGGTCGTCCGTGGACATGGGGAGCTGGAGAGCCTGGCTGATGATCTCGGCGGTCTGGCGCAGGCGGATGCGGGGGCCGGCGTACAGCACGTCGAAGGGCTTTTCGCGGTGCTCGGCGGCCAGTCGGAACGCGACCCGTTCAACCTGGTCGTATCCGCGGTCGGTCAGCCCGGTACAGGTGCGGGGGCCGCCGACCAAGCCGTCGACGTTGCACTGGGCCTCGCCGTGGCGGACGAAGACGAGTTCGGTGGTGATCATGTGGATCCTTGAGGGCGGGGTCGGGGCGGCCAGCTGTAGCGGTAGCCGTTGCGTCCGGCGTACGGAGCGGTCAGGACGGCGTGCAGGGCGAGGAAGTCGTCGAGCCGGTCGCGATCCGTGGTGCCGAGCCGGGGGTCGTGGTGCTCGGCCGCCACGTTGTAGGCGTGCAGGGCGGAGTCGATGGCTGGGGCCAGCAGCGGCCCGTACGTCAGGGCAAGCGTCGCGATCAGCTTCGCCAGGTCGTACCCCATCGGCGCCAGCGTGAGGTCGTCAGTGTCGACCGTGTAGACCTCGCCAGCCTCGGCGATGATGAAGTTCCGGGGGTTGCTGTCCTTGTAGAAGGCGGTCGTCCCCTCGGCGGTCTTCTCCAACAGGGTCAGCATCGCGTGGAGGGCGCCCCGGTCCGCCAGGTACCCCTGCTCCAGTCTTCTTCGGAGCGCGGTCTGGCGAGGACCGATGTAGTCGTCGAACGCGATGCCATCCTGGAAACGGTGTGGCGTGTTCAGAGAAGCTGGCCGGAGGTAAGTGGTCCAGGCGGCTCCGTGGGCGTCGCCCAACAGCGCGGCCAGGGCCAGCAGGTCCTCGGGCCGGGCCGGGCGGCCGTCGATCCACTCGTACGTCAGACTCGTCGGCCCGACAACCGTCAGCGCCGGCAGCCGCAGGGGCCGGGCGTGCTCGGCGAGCCAAGCGTGATGGCGGGCTGCCGCGGCCACCAGACCAGGAGCCTCGTAGCGCTTGGTGAAATATCGGAGCATCATTGCCGTCCTCTCTTCGACTGGGCTACGACGAAGGTGACGACGGATTTGGTGGTGAGGGGCCGGTCCGGCAGGAGTTCGTGCAGTGTCGCCGCGAGCGCGTCCGCGTTGCCGTACAGGCCGGGGGCGAGGTCGTACTTCGGGTTCGTGGCCAGATACTCGACGACGTGGTCGTGGCCGTCGAATGTGAAGCTGTGTTCCTCGTGCTCCACGGCGAGTACGTCGAGTGGCACGGCGGCCAGGTCGGCGAGGTTGCCGCTGTGCGCCGAGACGTAGAGGCTCTCGCGCTGCTCGGCACGCGGGTCGAGGCCGGCGGCGGCCACAAGCTGGTCCATCTCCCGGTAGCTGTCGAGGCCCTTCGTGACGAACACGGCCAGACCGCCGCGAGCGAGAGCCCGGCCGATCTCCGCGACCACAGCCTGCGGGCGCGGCGAGTGGTAGAGGCAGAACGCGGCGACGACGACATCGCACGACCGCGCGGACACGGGGAGACGGTGGAAGTCGCCCTGGTGGAAGGTCACCGAGAGGCCGTGCAGCTCCCGGGCTCGCAGGCGAGCCTGCTCAAGCAGGGCCGGCGCGGCGTCGAGACCGATGACGCGCCGGGGGCGGAGTTCCTTGGCGAGGGTCAGGCTGCTCGTCCCGCGACCGCAGCCGAGGTCCAGGACCAGGCCGAGGCGATCCGGTCGCTCGTGATGGTCGCGGACCAGCGCGACGATCGTGTCCGGTACAGGGCGCCCGGAGGTTTTCGCCCGCGTCAGCGCGCTGGACCGTCTGGCCAGCCGGGAGGCGTCCCCGTACAGATCCGCCTGCCGAGCTGGGTCCAGGAAGGGGTTGGTCCCGCTCATGCCGCGCCCTCCCCTTGGGGGAGCGGAGAGCTCAGCGGTGCTCGGCGGCGACCTTCCGCAGCCAGCGGCGCGTCTGCCGGCGGCTGGATAGCAGCACGACGTCGGCACGACCCGAGGCGAATTCCTCGATCTTGGCGATGACCCGCGGGCGCATTTTGCGGCGGTACGTCGCCACGTACTTGATTACGCCCCAGTGGATGCGGTTGTGCACGCCACTGCCCTTGTGCCCGGCCCCGTGCCGGATCTGCCGGGAGAGCATCCCGTACAGTGCGGCCACGGTCGAGACGTCCATCAGGACCACCGTGTCGCAGGCTTCGAGCCGGATCTGCAACGTGGAGTTGTAGTTCCCGTCGATCACCCACCTCGGCTGGGCGACCAGGTTCCGCTGCAGGGCGGCGAACTCCTCCATGGGCAGCTCGTTCCACTCGGCGTCGTAGAACGCGGCGTCCAGGTGCGTCACCGGGGCGTCGAGAATCCTGCCCAGCTCGCGCGCCAGGTACGACTTGCCGCTGCCTCCGCAGCCGACGATGGCGACCTTCTTCATGGTGCTCCAGCGTAGAGGTGCTCGGGTGCCCGGTCGGACCGGCCGCCCGGGCACGTTCGGATGATCCAGACGCGGTGGCCTGGGTGCTCCGCTGCATCAGGCTGCTCCGCGTTCCAGCGCGACGACGGGCCCGACGACCGTGTCCAGGACGGCTTCCAGCGCGTCGACCTGTCGGCTCAGACGGAACAGGTCCAGGCGGTCCAGGCAGGCCGCGATCAGGTTTGCGTGCTGCTGGGTGCCGGCGATCCGCCGGAGGTGATTCAGCCGCTCGATCACCTCGTCACCAGAACGGACGATCAGCTCCTCGGGCACGAAGCGGTCGGCGTGCAGGATGTCGGCAGGGGCGAGCGGGAGGCAGCCGGCGAGCACGGCCTCGAAGATTCGCTGCGTCATCTGCGCGACGGCGGCGTACCGCTCCGGCAGCATGAGCACAGTCGCCAGCGACCTGCCGTACAGGCCGTGGACCGCATCGAAGGGGAGCCTGCCGAGGAACCGGACGTGCGGCCAGCGGCCGGTCCTGGTCCATTTGCCTCCGACGAGGTGATCGAAGCGTGCGGCGGCCGGTGCGAAGAAGCGGTCGAAGTGCTCGTCGCGGTTGTACTGGTTGCCGAGGTACCCGAGGACGAGATCCCGGGGCTGCTTGGCGAGCGCGACCGGATCCGTCTCGGCGAGCAGGCGGTCGTCGACGGGGAAGAGCAGGCGGTGCGCCCCAGGCGTCGGTTCGAGCGCGGCCTCGCAGACAGTGGCCTGGGGAACGCGCCGCCACACGCTTTCGGCCCGCAGCTTGCGGTCCTTGTCCCAGATCACGGTCGGCGTCTTCCTGCGCACGGTGTACTGGGTGATCAGTTCGGCCTGGCGATGCAGGTCGCAGGTGTGGCCTTCGGCGCCGCACGGGGTGGTGTTGCGTCCCTCGATCGCCCAGCGCCACTCCAGGAACAGAGCGTCGATGTCCGGGCTGCCGCTGTGGAAGGTGTAGGCGTTGCCCAGGTCGTCGCCGGCCTCGATCAGGTCGCGGTTGGCCTGCAGGAAGACGATCTCGTGGCCGCGGTCGACGAGAGCGTCGATCAAGGGGCGGCGGTGGCTGCGCCCCCCGTCCGGGGTGTCCGTGATCCCGCTGCCAAGGAAGCCCCAGAAACTGTACCCGATCTTCATTTGGCGATCCACCGCCCTTCCAGCAGGAGGGCGTCCAGGCCCGATTCGGCCAAGCAGTCGAGCGCCATCGCGGGAGTTCCGCAGATCGGCTTCCCCTTCACGTTGAGCGAGGTGTTGATCAGCACCGGCACGCCCGTACGCCGGGCAAAGGCGCTGAGCACCTCGTGCATGAACGGGTTCTGCGAGCGCGTGACGGTCTGCAGGCGGGAGGTGCCGTTCGCGTGCACGATGGCCGGCACCAGCTCGCGCGCCTTCTCGGTCACGCCGGATGCCATCGACATGTACGGCGCTTCCTGGCCGAGGGTGAAGAACTGCGAGGCCTGCTCGGCGAGCACCATGGGGGCGAAGGGACGGAACGGCTCCCGGAACTTCACCGTGGCGTTCAGCCGCTCGACGACGCCCGGCTCCCGCGGGGAGGCGAGGATCGAGCGGTTGCCGAGGGCACGGGGGCCAGCCTCGACCCGTCCTTGGAAGAGCCCGACGATCAGACCGTTGGCGAGCTGCTCGGCGAGGAACTCGGCAGCCTCGGCGCCCAGCGCCTTCTCCTGGAGGCCCGGCCACGACGTGAGGTCGAGCGCCGTTCCCTCGAAGGACGGACCGAGGTAGCAGGCCCGAGTGACGCCAGATAGGGGCTGCCGGGCGTGGCCATCGTGGTGTGCGGCGATGGCGGCACCGATCGCGGTGCCGGCGTCGCCCGGGGCGGGCGGCACGAAGACCTCGTCGAACACGCCGGCCTCGATGATGCGGCCGATGCTCACGCAGTTCGTGGCGACGCCGCCTCCGACGCACAGCCGGCGAGAGCCGGTGACGGTCCGCGCTCGGCGAGCCAGGTGCAGCATCACCTGCTCGGTGCGCTCCTGGAGGGCTGCGGCCAGGTCCCGGTGCACGTCACGCAGCGGTTCGCTCGGATGGCGTTCGGGGCACGTCTCTTCGATGAAGCGCCGGGTGGTCCTCGGGTAGCCCGAAGTCAGCACCCGCGGGGGAAAGTAGAGAGGGTCGACGGCGAAGCCCGTCGGGGTGACACGGATGGCCCGGGCGAAGAGTTTCCGGAATCGCGCGGAGTCGCCGAGTGCGGCGAGCGCCATCACCGTCCCCTCCTCGTCACCGCGGCGCCACCCGAGGTGCTCGGTGACAGCGCCGTACACGTATCCGAGTGAGGCAGGATCGTTGATCGCCTCCAGGGTGCGGGTGTGTGGACGGAGTGCGTCGTGTCCGTGGGCGATGGTCGTGGTCTGCCGCTCGCCGAGGCTGTCGACGACGAGCACGGCGGACTCGCTCCACCCGGAGGCAGCGAAGGCGGCCAGCTGGTGCGCCCGGTGGTGCAGGACGGGGGTCACGCGTGCGGCGGGGAACCGCCGACCGATGTCGCGGACCCGGAGCTCGGTGCGCAACGCCACCTTGGCGAAGCCCCAAGCTCGCGGCACCGCCCGGTCACGGGTGGTCGGTGACCGGGCCAGACGCAGCGCGGCAGGGGATTCGAGCAGGTAGTGGGTGGGCTGGAAGTTGTAGGCCACGGCGTCGACGTCGGTGGCGGACAGCCCGGCCTCGCCGAGCAGCCACTCGACGGCGTGGTGCGGGTAGTCCTTGGTGTGCTTCTGCTGGGACAGCCGCTCCTCCTCGACGAAGCCGACGAGCTGCCCGTCGACGAGCAGCGCGGCGGCGGAGTCGTGGGTGTACGAGCACAGGCCGAGAATGACCGAGGGCGCCTGGTCCACGGCCGCCGTCATCGGGCACCGGCCGAGGCGTGCGCGGATGAGGTCGTGGAGCGGCGGTTCAGCTCGTCGTACCAGGCGGTCATGGCCAGGCCGAGCGGCCCGTCGATCTTGCAGGCCAGGTCCGTCGCCTGCTCTCGCCGGCCGCCCTTCCAGAGCTGGTAGCTGCGCAGGGTCTCGGACATGGTGTCCCACCCGGCGTGCCCGGTCACGTCCCGCCCTTTGACCTGGTGGAGGAGGTCGTCGAAGCCTTCCCACGGCGTGTTGAGTTCCGGCATTTCGGAGCTGGCGACGATCGAGGTCAACTCCTCCGCCTGGTCGAGGTGGTTCTCGTAGACGTGCAGGGACCCGACGTGGTGGTGGAAGTCGCCCAGCTCGGCGCCGATCCAGCCGGCGACCAGCTCGTGCAGGACGGTGTAGAAGAACAGGTCGTACGGCATGCCGATCCACACGTCCTGGCCGCGCATGGTCGTCGACATGTGGAGGCGGCCGTCGCGCAGGTAGAAGCGGAAGCCGAGCGTGCAGGGCACGTCCTTGTGTCCGGCGGCGTCCCGGGCCGGGTCGTAGAGCTGGATCAGGGCCCGGCGGGAGTCCGGGTCCTCCTTGAGGATCTCCACGACGCGGGCCAGCTGGTCCACCGTGCCCGTCCACTTCCGCATGCGCGGGCCGTAGGCGCCGCGCAGGACTCCGTCGTCGGCGTACTGGCGGAGCTTCGCGTTGTAGTCGAAGATCCAGGGCTCGTCCGACCCGGAGAGGATCCAGACGGTCTCGGCTACCGCGAAGGCGGGGTTCAGGATCCTGGACGGGGGCGCGTACAGCAGGCGGGCCCGCGGACGGGTGAGCCGCATGTGGACGTCGAGGACCTCGCGAGTGGTCATGCCACGCGGGCTGACGCTCTCTCCGGACTTGGCCAGGGCGACGGCACCGACGAAGAGCTCGGCGATGCTGTCGGCGGTCAGGGATGTCATTGGGCGGAGACTCCTTCGTTTCGGAGGTGTTCGGGCTGGTGGCCGGATGCGCGGCTGACGATGAGTTGCGCGACCAGGGCGGCACTGTCGCCGCTCCAGCGACACACCGCGTCGGTCGAGGCGGGTTCGGCGGCCTTGAGCGGCCTGAGTGGTGCGGAGAGCGCGTCGGCGACGTCCCCGGCGGTGGTGCAGCGTCGCGCGAGGCCGTGAGCAGCAAGCCCGAGCGTGCGTTCGTCGGCGGTGCCGATCTCCAGGACCGGCACGCCCAAGAGGGCGGCCTCGACGCTGCACGTCGAATAGGCGCTCGCGACGACGTCGGCGCCGGCGAGACAACCCCGGGCCCCTACCTGCGGATCGGCGACGGCCACGAGCGGCCTTCCGTCCCGCTGCATGAGCGAGGCGAACGCCTCCGGGCTCTGTGCCGGGTGCGGGGCGATGACCAGTCCCCATTCGCCCTCGGCGTTCCACATCCCGTCCAGGAGGAGGTCGGCGTGGGCCTTGAGCCGGTCGGGACGGAAGGGCTGGCAGGCCCAGACCATGATCCGGTCGCGGCTCCGCCCGGATCCGGGGACCAGCAGCTTCTCGAGGTACTGCCTCTGGGATTCCCGCCCGAGGCCGGCGAGGGTGTCGAAGCGGGGCTGCCCCAGCACGTGGACCTGGGCGTCCGGGTGCCGCGCCCACGCCTTGGCGAGCGGGGCATCGCGATCGCCCATCACGACGATGTCCCGGCTGTGCAGCGCGGGCCACGCGACCGACTCCGCAGTCCAGGCCCCGTGCTGCACATGGACCGTGTTCACGCCGTGGAGATCGGCCAGGTGGACGGCGAGCGCGCCGACGGGGCTGGTGTCGTTGCTGACGAGCAGCGTGTGTGGGCGAGACGCCTGCAGAACACCGCGCAGCCACGTCTCCAGACGGACCACGGAGCGCCATGACGGCTGGGTGCATCCACTGCTGGTCTCCAGCAGGACGGCCAGGAGACGGACCAGACGCGAGAGCCGGACGACGTGCTCCCCCACCTGGACGACGTGCTCGTCGTCCCACAGCTGCAGGTGCTCCACGGCTCCGGACAGAGCGAAGAGACCAGCGGGAGGCGTGACGAGCCGGATGCCCTCGACAGCTGGCGTGTCGCAGCGTTGCGCCGGGTCCGTGGCGAGATCGACGAGGAGACTCGTCCGGCCACTACCTGCCAGGTCTTCGAGCACCGGCAGCAGAGTGGCCGCATGGCGGGACGACCACGAGAGCGCGACGACGCCGGTGCGTGGGAGCGCCGACGGGGGAGGGCTCGGCACCCGGCTGTCGACGCGCGCCGAGTGCAGGCTGCCCAGCTGCGCCGTACGGAACGGGTTGTACAAGGCGGCTGCCCCGAGCAGATACGCGATGCCGGACCACGTGACGGTGTAGGCGCGGTACTCCCGGGAACTGCTCTCGCGAAGCCCGACGAGTCCCTCGTGCGGAGCGATTCTCAGCGGGCCGGGTGCCGCTCTGAACGGCTCCCAGGCGCTGAGGGCCATCAGCTTGCACACGACGTGAGCCACCAGGCGACGGACCGGTACGTGCTGCACGTACAGCCACCCGGCCCCACCCGGGGTCGTCCTGCGACAGCCCCCGTAGTACTGGAGTGCGTCCATGACGTGCTCGACCAGCGCTTCGTGCTCCTGCGCGTCCAGGGGCAGAGTGTCCAGCTCGCTCGTGGCGATCCGGTTGGATGCCAGAGTCGCGAGCGCGCCTTCACCGACCAATGCCCACGCGGGCTGTCCGTTGATATCGGCTCGCGTCAGACCGTGGACGTGGTGAGAGGGCGTCGTCACAACAGGCTCCCTTCGAGGAAGGGTCCCGGGGAGAGGAGCCTCAGCAGGTCCTTCGGGGACTCGGCGACCACGGGGGAGGGGGCGCCCGGGCAGCCGTATCCCCAGCCGGCGTGGACGTACGGGACTCCGGCACGGCGGGCGGCTTCCTGGTCGACTGCCATGTCGCCCACGTACACGGTGTCGGCGGGATCGACACCCAGGTCGGTCAGCGCCAGGAGGACCGTGTCCGGTGCGGGCTTTCCACGCCCACCGCCGTTCGGCGTGCGCACCGTGGAGAACGGGCATCCGAGGCGGGCCAGGAGCGAGCTGGCCCGGTCAAGGGGCTTGGACGTGGCGACCCCGAGGCGCCAGCCGGCGGCGACGAAGGCGTGTAGGACCTCCACGACGCCGTCGAACTCGCGGGCGAGGTAGGCCGCTGCGATCGACGCCTTGTCGTACGTACGGTGAAGCCGCTCGGACTCGGTGAGTCCGAGCCGCTCCATGATGTCGGCGAAAGGCCGGCCGAGGTGGCGCTCGTACTCCTCGAACGGTACGTCGAGACCATGCTCGGTCAGGACTTGTTGCCATGCGCGCTCCATGACCGGGCGGGTGTCGAGGAGTACGCCGTCGAGGTCGAGCAGCAGCGCCTTCAGGTGTAAGGGCGAGGGCGAGAGCAGGGTGGTCATGAGGTATCTCCGGTGGAATGGGTCAGGGGGCGATGGAGCTCTCGGGGCGCTTCACGAAAGCGATCACCCGCTTGCCGCTGCCGTCCCGCTTGGGACAGGCAGTCCAGGCGTCGGCCACGGCGGATACGAGGAACAGGCCGCGTCCGCCAGTCGAGAGGGGGGAGGCGACCCGCGGGACGGGGGGCTCGGGGGAGTTGTCCTCCACTTCGATCCCCACGACGTCCGCCTTGAAGGCGAGCGTCAGCGTGATCTCGTCAGCGTTCCTGTCCGCTGCACTCGGCCGGTTGTCAGGTTCGGCAGCCCGGCTGCCGTGCTGCTGCGCGTTCGTCGTGAGCTCGCTGACGATCAGCACGGTTTCGTCCAGGAGGTCTTCGACTCCCCAGGCAGTCAAGGCCGCGCGGGTGAAGGAGCGGGCGCGACGCGGCGACAGCTCGTCGGCGGGCAGCGTGAGACTCGTCCGATGCTCGGGGGCGTCGATCGCGCTGCCCAGGTTTCCGATTCGTTCCATGATCGCCTTCTCACAGGTCGAACCTCAGCCCTTGAGGGAAGCGCCCGGTTGTTGCGTCGCAGCGTGCGAACCGGCCGCCCGCTTCTCCGCAATGAGCGAATGAGGGCCTCGGCATGCGTCGTTCGGATACGGTGTGATCAGCTCGTACCGACGATGAAAGCGGCCGGGCGGCCTCGCCGGGAGACTTCGCATGGGGCCCTGTGCGCTGGCCCCTCTGGCCCCATCCAGCTGCAGGCGGAGCCGTCGGAAGTACCCGCAAGGCGGGCTGGAGTTCACGAGGGGGAGGCATGGGGCAGCAGCCGAGCGAGCTGACGCCGGACGCCGGCCCGTGGCACCGATGGGGCTACGAATTACGCCAGTTCCGGGAAGCTCGCGGACTGTCGCAGCAGGCACTCGCCCGCAAGGCCCTGGTCGACCGCTCCCATCTGGGGCGGTTCGAACGTGCTGAACGTCCGGTCCCCCGCCATGCCGCAGTTGCGCTAGATGAGGCGGTCGACGCCGCCGGGGCGTTGGTCCGCCTCTGGGACTGGGCAGAGGGTGCACAGCCCCAAGTGCATCCCGCTCCCGTGTCCAGAACCGTGACACAGGCCCATGGGGCCAATGCGCGGAGCCATGGGGCCAGCGCCCCAGAGGTTCTGGCCTTCGGGGCGTTCGGGCAGGCAGGCTCAGTCGACGACGACACGGACACGGTCGTCGTCCCTGCCCGCATCCACGGAAGGATCCTCTTCGTGCCCGTTCCTCGTCGTGTCGTTCTCGCTTCCGGGCTCGCCGGCCTTGCCGCGACCGCGCTCCCGGCTCCGACAATGGCGACCGCGACCGAGGTCGCCGACATGGGATCCCCCGTCGAGCACTTCGCACGCCTTCGCCGCGTGATGATTCAAGCCGACAACCTCATGGGCCCCCGGCACGTGCTGCCCGCGCTGGAGCAGCAGCTTGTCGCGCTTGCCGCGCGGCGTCGGGCAGCCCGCGGTGCTGACGCAGCCGACCTTCTGGCCCTGGAGACGCGGTACGAGGAGCTGGCCGGCTGGTTCGCCCAGGACATCGGGGACGATCGCGCCGCATACGGCCATACGGCGAAGGCGCTCGACGCCTCCCACATCACCGGCGACACCGACCTCACCGCGTACATCCTCGCTCGCAAGGCCCAGCTCGCTGTTGATACCGGCCATCCCGCCGACGGACTGGGCCTCGCCGCTGCCGCCCGGCGCACAGCCCGGCCGGGCAGCCGGCTCGAAGTCATCGCCGTCCTCCACGAGGCGCACGCGCACGCGATACTCGGCGAAGGCACCGAAGCCCATCGCGCATACGAGACCGCCCTCACCCTGCTGGGCCGTGCGGACGCCGACGGAGTCTGGGGCTCGTGGCTCGATGAGGCGTACATCAGGACTGCCCGTGCCCGTTCCCTTGCCGCACTGGGGGACTACGAGCGAGCCGCCGTCGGCTTCGACAGCGCGATCGCGGCGCTGCCGGCGATGTATCGGCGCGACCGAGGGGTCTACCTGGCCAGGGCAGCGCGTGCCCACGCGGGCACCGGAAGCACGACACTGGCCGCCAGGATCGGTACGCAGGCTGTTGGGATCGCGGCCGAAACCGGGTCCGCCCGGATCATCGGCCAGCTGAGCCGGCTGGACCTGACGCTTGCCCCTGCGGCGAGTGACGAAGGCGTTGCCGAGTTCCGGGCCGCGCTCGACCGCATCGTGCTACACCCTGCTTGATCTGCTCACCCTTGGAGTTCTCCGTGTCTCGCCCTTACGTCCTTCTGTCCGCTGCGGTCTCCATCGACGGCTTCCTCGACACCCGCCCCGGTGAAGACCGGCTCATGCTGTCCAACCAGGAGGACTTCGACCGCGTCGACTCCGTCCGCGCCTCCGTTGACGCGATCCTCGTCGGCGCCGGCACCCTCCGCGCCGACAACCCCCGCCTCCTCGTGAACTCCGAGGAGCGCCGCGCGGCCCGAGTCGCCGCAGGTCGGCCGGAGTACCCGTTGAAGGTCACGATCACCGGCACCGGGGATCTGGACCCGAATTGGAAGTTCTGGCATCACGGAGGAGAGAAGCTCGTACTCGCCGTCGGCCAGGAAGCCGGTAGGAAGGCGCGGGCGGCGCTCGGTGACCTGGCCGAGATCGTCGTCGTCCCCACCGAGCACACCTGGCCTGTCGCGTTGGACGTGCTCAGTGGGTCCCACGGGATCCGCCGCCTCATGGTCGAGGGCGGCGGCACGATCCACACCCAACTCCTCGAGCAAGCACTCGCCGACGAGCTCCACCTCGTCATCGCCCCGCTCATCGTCGGCCAGTCCGACGCCGTGCGGATGCTCGGCCCCGCGCACTACCTCGGCGGCCCCACCGCCCGCCTCCGGCTCCTGGAGACCCGCCAGATCGGCGACGTGGTACTCCTGAGGTACGCACCCAAGGACATCTCGACGGAGCCCCGATGAGCAACACCCCCTTCTCCGCCGGCGCCCCGGGCTCCGGCCGCGAACCCAACGCCGCGGACCGGGCCTGGCTCGCCCTTGCCTGCGAACTCGCCGCTCTCTGCCCGCCCTCGACGACCGCCTTCAGCGTAGGCGCGGTCATCGTCGCCGCCGATGGGACCGAACTGACCCGCGGCTACTCCCGCGAGAACGACCCCCACGACCACGCCGAGGAAGCCGCCCTCGCCAAGCTCCCCGCCGGCGATCCCCGACTCGCCACCGCCACGATCTACAGCTCCCTCGAACCCTGCGCCAAACGCGCTTCCCGGCCTCACCCATGCGCTCAGCTCATCCGCGATGCCGGCATCCGCCGCGTCGTCACCGCCTGGCGTGAGCCCGACACCTTCGTTCCCGGCGCCGAAGGCACCGAACTTCTTGAGAAGGCCGGCATCACGGTCGTCGAGCTTCCGGAGCTTGCCGAATCGGCCCAGGCGCCCAACAGGCACCTGCTCTGAGGAAGTTTTGAACCGAAGACGTACGGCGCTGCGAGCGCCGTACGTCGAGCAGCGCCAGGCGATGATGCTGTGGCCGACGGCTCGTACTGATCGACCTACGAGTTTCACAGAGCCAGGGACGTCCGGAGGGCAGTCGCTGTGTCGGTTGCTGCATGACGTTGATCAGGGAGACGAGCGAGCGACCGACAATCAGCCGGCCATCTATGCGAGCAGATCCGCAGTGCCAAGCTGGTCGATCGGCGTCCCGCACGGGTCTCCCAAATTCAATTAACGAGGTGTCATGAATTTGTGATCTTGGGCCTTGGAATGCGAACTTCCACGACTGGGTGAGCTTCATAACACGCCCGTCTCGCAGGAACCGCACTTTTCTCCTTGTACGATTGGGTGTAGACGGGGCGTCGGTTGGACGCCACGCACCTCAAGCACAAGCTCCTGGCCACTAGCGCCTCGTGGGCTGGCAGTGAACACCTCAGTGGCATTCAATGGAGCGACGATGCGTTGGCGTAGGAGCCCTTCACGGCGTGCCCTCGTGAAGGAATGTGAGAGCCTGCTCGCGGATCTTCCCATGCCCTCTCCTTTCAGCGTCGAGGCCTTGGTGCGGAATATGGAGGGCGTGCTGAGACGTCAGATTCGGCTAGTGCCATTGGATGACGCCGACGGAGGCCTGGGAGCGGCATGTGGTCTCCGGGTCAAAGCGCCGGAGACCACGATCATTCTCTATCGTCGCCGTTCAAGTCGCAATCAGACCGAGCACATCATTCTCCATGAGCTCGCGCACGAGTGGCTGAACCACGGTACCTCCCTGACGGATGTAGAGATCGCGCGATACGTCCCTGAGCGTATTCGTCAGGAAGTTCTTCGGCGTTTCCCGTCGGCCCTGATCCAGGGGCGGGTGGATTTCGGCAGCCGTGAGGAAAAGCAGGCCGAGCTTTCGGCTTCATTGATCAAGCGGTTGGCGCGCCGTCAGTCGTTCACGGGAGATGACATGGTCAGCCTCCTGGAGAATTCACTTGCTCATCCAGTCGCTGCGCCGCCACGGCGACGATTCCAGCCACGATTGACTGGCGACCGCTGAGGCGCAGCTCCCGGCCTTACGGCTTCCGTCTCATCGCGTAGTCCACCTATTGGCAATCAAGGCTGCGGCCGACTGGCCTTCCAGGCCGGCGAAACGTGCCGCCGGCGCATACACCCACTGGTTCCGTGTTCGACTACATTAAATACCTTACTGCGGCCGTGATGACCCTCATCGCCGTATGGCGATTCCCTGCAGTTCGGTACGCCGACGCTCACCGTCGGGCGCTCTGGGGCGGTTATGCAGGATTCGCCGTGGCTCTCTGGCTCTACACGCCAGGAGTGATGGATGCGGTGGATCGCATTCCAGTAGTGGACCTGAGCGCCCTACTCAGGCACTTCTCCAGTACCGCGGCGATCATCGCGGCCCTGACCTACGTTGCCACCAGCTACGGGAAGAGCTCGGAGACGGTCGTGCCCCGGCACGTAGCGGTCTCCCGCCAGATCGCACGCGCGTCCTATGGGACAGGAGCGATAGGCGTCATTCTGCTCACGGTCCTGTTTTTCACCGTGGTGGACCGTGACAAGCCGAGCCAGAACTTCCTCATCGACCACGCCGGGCAATGGGGGGTCGCGGTCTACATGACCGTGTTCTACTTCTTCCCGCTCATCACGACCGCGGTCTGCGGCTACCAGTGGACGAGGGCGGCGCGACGGGTCGAGAACACGAGCATGCGCGTCGGGCTGGGTTTGATGGGGATTTCCATGTGGATGGGTCTGACCCACACATTGGCGCGTGTCGCCATCCTTTGGGCTGCGGTCGCGTTCCCTCTAAGTCGCTCCACGGTACAGCTCCTTGTCGATGCCACAGCGATATGGATGAACCTGCTCTTCCTGATCGTTGCCGTTGGTGCGAGCATACCCACTACCCGCGCGGCGGCAGCCCGGTGGAGGACTTGGCGCACCCTGTACAGGATCTACCCGCTCTGGTTCGACCTGGTGGATGCGTTTCCCGGGGCAAGTCTGTATCCACCCGGGCGGCGCCTAGCGGAACTCATGCACATACGCGTCCCCATCGATGTTCGCCTGGACCGATGGACCCAGGACATTGCTGATGCCTGTGAGAAGCTGCGCTACTACGCTCCACGAGACTTGATGTTCGCCGCCGAGGACATCACCGCATCGCACCCCGACCCTGAACCGGCTGCGGAAGCGTATTGGATTAAGGCCGCGCTCCAGGCCGCTGGCACCTCGCAAGCAAACCCGTACGCCACTGCCTCTCTGAGAGAGAAACCGTTCGTTGACACCGATAGTGAAGCAGCGTGGCTTGCTCGAGTCAGTACGGCCTATTCGCGTATCGCCACGGATCAAGCTCGGGAGCTTCTCCTGCACTGTACGGAGACGGAATCCAAGCCGGGTATCTAGCCAGTCTTTTTGAGCTTCACGGCCTGGTTTCTCTCGGTACAAATTCCATTACCTGGCGAGTGAAACAGGCTGCATCGCGATCTTGAATGACGGGCCGGTGAGTGAGATTCGGCACCGTCCGCTGCATGAACTGGGCTGGTATCGTGGGTCATGCGGACTGATAGGTCTTGCTCCGCCTCGTAAGTGCACCCCGGTCTGCGACGTACCTCTACTCCCGTCGCCATATGTAGCCGGGCAGTGACGCTATCCGGTCTGGATGGGCGTCCGAAATCTCAGCAATCTGGAGTTCTTTCGCATGTCCAACCGCCGCACGGGCCTCATCCTCGATTTCGGAGGCGTTCTCACCACTCCGCTGCTGCCTGCAGTGCTTGCGTTCGAGCAGCGTGAGGGCCTCCCGCAGGGCGCCTGCCTCACGGCCCTGTACAAGGACGAGGAGGGCGTCCGGATCACGAGCGACCTCGAGCGTGGAGCGGTCTCCCAGACCGAGTGGAACGAGTTCGCCGGCAAGATGCTGGGCGTGCCGGCTGACAACCTGATGGGCCGGATCTTCGGTGACCTTCGCCCCGAGCCGCTGATGATCAATGCGGCTGCCGCAGCGAGGCGGGCCGGGATCAAGGTGGGCATCCTGTCCAACAGTGTGGGACTCACCCCGTGGGACCTGTACGCCGGCTACGAGCTTGAGCGGCTGTACGACGTCGTGGTGATCTCCGAACAGCACCTGCTGCGCAAGCCTGACCCGGAGCTCTTCGAGATCACGCTCAAGCTCATGGAAATGCCTGCCGAGGAGTGCGTCTTCGTCGACGACACCGAAGCGTACGTTCGGGTAGCAGAGGAGCTCGGCCTCGCAGGTGTGCATAACCAGGACCCCCGGCAGACGGTGGCTGCTCTCTCCGAGCTGCTTGGCGTGGACCTCGCGGCGTCGTAGCCCGGCGCCAGAAGCGCGGGGGTCCGACCTCGACGCCCGCGCGCCGTGGCAGGCGGTCACGGCGGCGGCGGACGCGGAAGGTGGGCGAGCTCCGCCCTCGGCGGTACAGACAGCGAAGGGGCTACGGCGATACCTCGGCAAGAGGTATCGCCGTATCCCCTTCGCTGCTGTCGGGGGCGGGCGCGGTCGGGGGTGGGTCCCCGCGCCCGGCGCGGGGCGGGCGCGGGCGCGCCCGGGGCGCGCCGCCCCCCCGGGCCCGGGTGGAGGTGCAGAGGCCCTTGACGGTGCCCACCTCGGGGACCTTGACGGTGGCGAGGGTGCCGCCGGGGCATTCGGCGGGCTTGAG
>NZ_JBHYKM010000131.1:0-20629 GCF_042741435.1 Streptomyces sp. NPDC058955
ATCTACACCTGCACCGTCGTCGTCAGCGTCCGATGTGTATAAGACCCAGCGACCCCACCGAGCCGAAGATCACCGTCGTCGGCGTGCCGGACACGCCGGGCGCGGTCGTCGTATCCGATTGCGGTGACTTCGTGGGTTCTGTGAACATCCTGTGAGCAATTCGGCGGCGGAACCCCCTTGAACTGCGGTGATGTGGTGTCGGACGATGCTCTTCCCCCTTGCTGCAACTAGTAGTTGGGCGGGGCGCGTCTCCGCGTTCACCCACGAACGTGGCGCGGAGCATGCGAAGAAACGGGGCAAAGGGGGAGAACGGTTACGCATGAGGACGATCTGCTCGTCGCCGAGAACGACGGGGTACGCGTACAACCATCGCGGGGGAACACGAGTCCAACAGGCGTGGCAGACGTACTCGACATTCCCGCGCTCTCCCCGCTCCGCGGGGTCCGCACGGCCGTGCTCCCCCTCCGGGGACCCGGTGGCGTCCCCGCGCCCGCACGCGGGTCGGCGGCCCGCCCGCCCGTACGTCCACGCCCTCTCGACGGGCCTCCGGTGACCACCGTCGTGCCCACCGAATCCCGCGCGGGCGGAGTCAGCGGCATCCCCGCGCCCCGCAAGGCCTCCGACGCCGCCCCCGGCGCCGGCACCACCGTCGACCACCTCACCGAGACCTACCGCGCCCACTACCGGTCGCTGCTCGGCCTCGCCGCCCTCCTCCTCGACGACACCGCCTCCTGCGAGGACGTCGTCCAGGAGGCGTTCATCCGCGTCCACTCGGCCCGCCGGCGCGTCCGCGACCCCGAGAAGACCCTCGCCTACCTGCGCCAGACCGTGGTCAACCTCTCCCGGTCCGCGCTGCGCCGCCGCATCCTCGGCCTCAAGCTGCTCTCCAAGCCGATGCCCGACATGGCCAGCGCCGAGGAGGGGGCGTACGACCAGCTGGAGCGCGACGCCCTCATCAAGGCGATGAAGGGCCTCCAGCGCCGCCAGCGCGAGGTCCTCGTCCTGCGGTACTTCGCCGACATGACCGAGGCCCAGGTCGCCGAGACGCTCGGCATCTCGCTCGGCTCGGTGAAGGCGTACGGTTCCCGGGGCATCGCCGCCCTGCGCGTCGTCATGGAGGCGAAGGCATGAGCGCGGAGCCGGAGAAGGGCCGGGAGCCGGAGGAGGCCGGCGAGGAGCGCCACGACCCCGACGAACGCAGCGGACGCGTCTTCGAACAGGGACGCGTCGGACGTGACGACCTGAGTGGACGACTGATGATGGACTTCGAGCCCGGACCCGGCGAGGACGACGGGGAGGACGAGCTCGCGCTGCGGCGGCTGCTCCACGGCGCCGTCGCGGGCCTCGAACCGTCCACCGAGGCCCTCGACCACCTGCGGCACGCCGTCCCCGCCCGCCGCGCCCGCAAGCGGCAGGCCCTCGTCGGCGCCGCCGCCGCGGCGGTCCTGATCGGCACCGCCGTCCCCGCCCTCGTCCACGTCGCCGGCTCCCCCGGCGTCACCACCGCCAACCCGGCCCTCGCCGGCCACGGCGAACAGGCACAGGGCGGCACCGGCGCCGAGGCCGAGGGCCCGGCCACCACCAAGGCGCCCTCCGTCGAGGTCTCGCCCACCGCGGAACCCACCAAGGGCTCCCCCGGCAAGAACGGCGACCAGACCGGCCCCAAGGGCACCCCCACCGCCTCCGGCACCGCCGCCGCCGGCGGCGGTGCGCCCAGCTGCGCCCGCGGCGCCCTCCAGTCGGCCGGCGCGTACAACAGCGGCCCCGACGCCACCGGAGTCGTCTACGGCGGCTTCACCATCGTCAACGCCTCCCAGGAGGCGTGCGTCGTCGACGGCGACGGCCTGGTCGGCGTCGCCACCATCGGCTCCGCCGACCCCGACCGGATCGCCGTCACCCGGCACAGCAACGGCGACCCGGCGACCGGCCTGCCCGACCCGTCGGCGGAGTCCGCCTCGGTGCTGCTCAAGCCCGGCGGCTCGTACCAGGTGAAGTTCGCCTGGGTGCCGAGCGAGACCTGTCCGGCCATCGGCGGCAGCATCCCGCCGCCCACCCCGACGCCGACCGAGCCCAGCCCGACGCCGACCGAGCCCACGCCCACGCCGACCGAGCCGACGCCGACCGCGACGGAGCCGACGCCCACGCCCACCGAGGGCGGCGAGGGCACCGACCCCGGCGGCACCGAGACCGGCGGCGGCACCGGCACCGGCACCGAGACCGGCACCGGCACCGACTCCGGCGTCAGCACCCAGCTCATGCGCGCCGAACCGGGCCAGGGCAGCGTCACCGTCAGCCACACCGCGGAGCCCGGCGACCCGACCGTCACCACGGTCCTCACCGACGCCTGCGCGGGCACGGTCTACCGGACGGGCCTGCTCAAGAACTGAGAGATGCGAGGAGGGGCCGGGAGAGCGATCTCCCGGCCCCTTCGCCGCATGCGGGACGTGCGCCCGTCAGGGCGCCGCCAGCCCCAGCTCCGCGTCCCGGGCCGCCTCCGCGTCCCGGCGCAGCAGCCGGAACCACATGAAGACCACGAAGCCGCCGAAGACGAACCACTCCGCCGTGTAGCCGAGGTTCTGGAACGCCTTCGCGTCCAGCCCCGTGCCCGCCGCCGCGGCCGCCGGCACCGGCGTGAGACCGGCCGGCGAGTCGGTGAGCGTGATCCACGCGTCGTACACGTCGTCCGGCACCACGTTCACCAGCGAGGCCGCGCTGATCATGCCGAGCTGCCCCTCGGGCAGCCCGCCGGCCGTCCGCACGCCCTTCGTGCCCTGGTTCTCCGACGCCTGGAGCGCGCCCACCACCGTGACCTCGCCGGACGGCGCGGCCGGCGCCTCCGCGCCCGCCGGGAGCCAGCCCCGGACGACCGGCAGCGACCGCCCCTCGTCCGTCCGCAGCAGCGTCAGCACGTACGCGCCCGGTCTGCCGTCCAGCTCCCGGTCCGGCACCAGGAACTGCTCCCCGTACCGGCCGCTGACCTCGGCGGCGCGGCCGGAGGTCTCCTTGTCCACCGGCAGCAGCTCCGCCAGTGGCTCGGCCCGCTGCGCGCTCGCGTCGGGCCGCCGCTCCGCCTCCTGGTGGGAGTCGACGCGATCCTCGAACTTGCCCAGCTGCCAGGTCCCCATGAAGACGCAGACGGGGACGGCCAGCAGGACGAAGAGATTGATCCCCCACCAGCGGGGGGTCCTCAGGAACCGGTACACGCCCCCCACGGTACGGGGACGGCCCCGGCGCACCGCCGGGAGGGCCCGAATACCCGATCGCGCCCCGGCGACCCGGTCGCTAGCCTCGCCGCATGTACTCACCGACCCCCGACGACTGGCACGAGGCCAATCGCGCCCGCTGGGACGAACGCGTGCCGATCCACGCCGCCAGCGAGTTCTACGACCTCGACGCCTTCCGCGCCGGCAAGGACGCCCTGCGCGACTTCGAGCTCGCCGAGGTCGGCGACGTCACCGGTCGCAGCCTGCTGCACCTCCAGTGCCACATCGGCCTCGACACCCTCTCCTGGGCCCGGCACGGCGCCGCCCAGGTCGTCGGCCTCGACTTCTCCGAGCCGGCCGTCGAGACCGCCCGCTCGCTCGCCGCCGACCTCGGCCTCGGGCCCGACCGGGCCGCGTTCGTCGCCGCCGACGTGTACGACGCCGCCGAGGCCGTGCCCGACCGCGCGTACGACATCGTCTACACCGGTGTCGGCGCGCTCTGCTGGCTGCCCGACCTCGACCGCTGGGCGGAGACCGCCGCCTCGCTCGTCGCCCCCGGCGGCTTCCTGTACGTCTCCGAGTTCCACCCCGTCGCGGACTCCTTCGACGACGAGACCGGCAGCACGCTCGTCCACGACTACTTCGTCCGCGACCCCTGGGTGGACACCACCCCCGGCACCTACGCCGACACCGACGCGCAGACGGTGCACAACCGCAGCGTCGAATGGGTCCACCCGGTCGGCGAGGTCGTCACCGCGCTCGCCAGGGCCGGACTGCGCGTCGAGTTCCTGCACGAGCACGACGTCACGCTCGTCCCCCGCTACGCGACCCTGGAGCGCCACGAGGACGGCTACCACCGCTTCCCGGCCGGCCGTCCCCGCATCCCGCTGATGTACTCGGTCAAGGCGTCGCGTCCGGCCTGAGCCGGATCACCGCTCGGCCGCCCGCCAGATCCACCGTGGTCCGGCGCGGCGGCGCGCCGTCCTCCTCGTCGTCCCGCAGCAGCAGGGCGCTCTGCCGCTCCTTCAGCTCGCTCTGCTTCCCGGGCGAGAAGGTGGCGTGCAGCTGCTCGAAGCCGGTCGAGGAGACCGTGCCCCGGCGCTTCCCGCGGCCCGTCATCCGCAGGAACTGGTCGGCGAAGGCGATCGCGGTCAGCAGGATGACCAGACCGGGCAGCGTCACGAACACGGCGAACTCCATGCGCCCAGGAGACCACGCGGGCGGCGCGGACCGGAAGGGGACGGCCCCCGCCCCGGCCGCCCCGCACGGGCCCGGGTCACGCCCTCCGGGTCACGCCTCCGGGCGGACGTGGTGCGTCCGGCGCCCGTCCGCGCCGAGCACCTGCGCCCCGATCTTGTACGTCCGCAGGCTGACCGCCGTCCCCGTGATCCGCAGCGCCGGAGCGGCCCGCACCAGCCCCGCCGTGATCTCGTGCAGCTCCTCGACCGAGCCCAGCCACATCGCCACCGCCAGATTGTGCGGCCCGGTCACCGAGGTGATCACCTGGGTGCGCCGCACCCGGGTCAGCGCCGCCACCGTCGACGCCTCGTCCAGCGGCGCCACCTGCGCCGTCACCATCGCCCACACCGGGCGCCCGGAGAACCGCGGCGCCGGCTGGCAGTGGTGGTGCAGCGCCCCGCCCGCCGACAGGACCTCCAGCCTGCGCCGTACCGTCGACTCGCTGGTGCCGCACTGCCGGGCCAGCTCGGCCGCGCTCCGGCGGGCGTCCCCGGCCAGCTCCGCGACGAGCCGCCGGTCCAGGTCCGTCACCTGGGGGACCACGCGCGCGCGTACCCCGTCCCGCCGCTCCAGGGCGGAGACCTCCGTGAGCAGCCGCGCCTGCGCGGGGGTGAGCTGCTCGACCCGGGAGCGGTAGGGGCGGTTGTGCATCCGGGTGACGACCTGGGTACGGGCCCTGAGCACCCCGGGCAGCCGGCGCACCCGGCCGGTGACGTAGGCGTCGAGCGCGGGCAGGTCCGGCGCGATCAGCAGCAGGATCAGGTCGGCGCCGCCGGTCACCGCGTGGACGCCGAGGGTGCCGGGGTCGCCGGACAGTTCGACCGCCGTGGCCTCGGTGGTGCCGGCGGTGCACTCCAGTTCGACCCACGCGTACAGGGCGGCCTCCGCGCCGCGCCGGGCGATGAGCATCGAGGTCCAGGCGTAGCCGCCGGCGGTGAGGTGCTCCCAGCGGCGGGCGAGGGTGTCGGGTCCGGTCCCGAGGACGGTGGACAGCTGCGTCCAGCTCGCCCGCGGCAGTATCTGGAGCGCGTGGATCAGCGACATGTCCGCCTCTCCCAGGACGGATTCCCCGGTACGCATTTTCCTCCTTGGCCGATCCCCGGAAAACCTTGGTCGTGGCCCCGAGAGCACCCCAGGATGTGGACCAGGGCATATGCATTCAAGCCGCCTCGGCGCTCGATGGCCATGTATTCGGCCAAACGTCACAGTGAGGGTGTCCGGCGGGCCTGGCCATATCCGGGGAAACGGGGACGCACGGGGGATGGAGACCATGAGGCGAGTGGCGGGGGAGCCGCCCGAGTACGAGGTGCTGTGGGGCGAGCCGGTCGGGGCGGACCAGCTCGCCGCCGCCGAGGAGGGGTACGCGTCCGCCGGCCCGGCGGAACGCCTGCTGTGGGAGCGGCTGTCGGTCTTCGAGGGCGCCTTCGACCGGCGGGCGGTGGAGGAGGTCTGCGGGTACGGGGCGCTGGCCGCCGTCGACGTCGGGGTCGTCCTGGACCGGCTGGCGTCCCGGGCGCTGCTGCCGGTGGACGACCTGTTCGACGGCGAGGACGGCGGGCCGCGCCACTGGATGCCGCACGCGATGCGGGCGGTCGGCGCCCGCCGGCTCACCGCGCGCGGCGACCGCTGGCTCGTGGTCCTGCACCACCGCACGTGGTGCGTGAAGGTCGCCCGGCGGGCCGCCGAGTGGTGGCAGCGGGGCCGTCAGCTGGACGCCCGCGACCTGGTACTGCGCGAACTCCCCGACCTGGCCGCGGCGATGGACCCGACGACGGCGGCGGACGCGCCCGGCGACGAGGCCGCCGCGGCCCTGGAGATCGCGGTCTCGCTGTGGTTCCTGTGGGTGTCCTGCGGGCGGGTCACCGAGGGGCGGACCCGGCTGCGGCACGCCCTGGCGCTGCATCCGGGCCCGCCGCCCGCCCGGGCGCTGTGGCTCGCCGCCTTCCTGGAGCTGGAGTCGGGCCGCCCCGAGGACGCCGATCCGCTGCTCGTGCAGGCGTGGGCGAGCGCGGTACGGGACGGGGACGAGCGGTGCCTGGGGCTGCTGGCCCATCTGCGCGGCTCCATCGCCCTCTACCAGGGGCGGACCCGGGCGGCGGCGGACGAGTTCCGGGAGGCGCTGGCGCAGATCGGGGACGTGCCCGACTTCGGGCCGACCCGGGAGGCGTGCTGGGCGGCGCTGGCGCTCTGCTTCAGCCGCACCGACCCTGAGGCCGCCCAGGAGGCGCTGGACCAGCTGGAGCTGGACGGGGTGGGGCGGCGGACCTGGGCGGGCCGCGACGTCTTCGCCGACGCCTGGGCGGACCACGCCCGGGCCGAACTCCTTGCCTGGGACGGGGAGCGGGCCCGGGCCGCCGAGCACGCCCGGCGGGCGCTGCGCGAGCATCTGCGGCTCGGCTCCGCGGTCGGCGCCGCCTGCTCCGCCGAACTCCTCGCCCGCATCCGGCTGCTGGACGGCCGCCCCGACCGGGCAGCCCATCTCCTGGGCGCCGTCGACCTGTTGCGCACGGCCGCCTTCGACACCTCCTACCGGCCGGCCCGGTACTGCACGGCGGCCCGGTCCCGCAGCGACGCGGCGCTGAACGCGCTGCTGGCGGACCCGGAGCTGCGGGAGGCGTACGAAGAGGGCGCGCGGAAGGGGCTGTTCGCGCTCTCCCGGGAGCGCTGACCGCCCCTCCCGGCCGCGATTCCCCCCCGGCCGCACCCGTGAGGGGTGGGGACGGTCCGCCCGTCGAGGAGTTGTCCACAGCTTCGTCCGGGGTCTGCTCCGTCGCCCGGCCCGGTGCCTACGATGGCGCCATGATCGCTTTCGCGGTGTCCGCCCTCTTCCTCCTCTGCTTCGGGGTCGGCGTGCTGCGCGACCGCCGCCGCTTCGGGAACGCGGTGTACCTCGGTCTCGCCGTCACCTTCCTCGGCCTCGGCCTGCTCTCGGCCGTCGACGACCTGCCGCACGGTCTGACGGAGACGGTCCTCGTCCTGCTCCTGCTGGTGCTCGGCCTCGGCCCGGTGGTCCTCGCCGGGCTGCTCTGCGCCAACGGCGTCGAGATGATCCGCAAGGAGGGCAGACGCCCGGCCAACCTGCTCTCGCTCCTCGCCGGCCTCGGCATCTTCGGGGTGCTCGGGCTGACGGCGGTGGCAATCCTGCTCCGCTCCCGGGTCCTCGGCGTCGTGTCCGTCACCCTGCTGCTCGTCCTCGGCTACGTCTCCTTCCTCTTCCTCTGCTTCGTGGGGTACGCGTTCCTCTACGGCCGGATGCGGCTGCGCCGGGACGCCGGCTTCGTGGTGGTGCTGGGTTCCGGGCTGATCGGCGGCCGGCGGGTGCCGCCGCTCCTCGCGAGCCGGCTCGACCGGGGGCGGGAGGTGTACGAGCGGCTGGCCGCGCGCGGCGGGGACGGGCCGCCGCTCCTCGTCACCTCCGGTGGCCAGGGCCCGGACGAGGAGCTGCCGGAGTCCCACGCCATGGCCGCGTACCTGGTGGAGCGGGGCTTCCCGGAGGACCGGATCGTCCGCGAGGACCGCTCCCGCACCACCGAGGAGAACCTGCTCTTCAGCAAGGAGCTGATGGAGGCGGAGCGGCCGGGCGCCGGCTGTGTCGTCGTCACCAACAACTTCCACGCCTTCCGGGCGGCGCTCATGGCGCGGAAGGCGGGGGTGGACGGCCAGGTGGTGGGCTCGCCGACCGCCGCGTACTTCTGGCCGAGCGCCACGATCCGCGAGTTCGCCGCGGTCTTCCTGGAGTACCGGGCGGTGAACCTGACGGTCTGCGCCGTGCTGGTCGGCATCGGCTGCCTGGGGCTCCTCTTCACGCGGTGACGGCCGGTCCGGAGGGGCGGGCCGGGCCCGGCGTCCCTACGCTGGAGGGACGGAGGTGTCCGCAGGCGCCGGAGGCGGCGTCCGGAGCCCGCCGCGGAGGTGACCCATGAGGCGACGCCACCACTTCCACATCGACTACCGGGGCCATTCGGTCTCGGCGACCGTGGAGACCGGTCTGCGGCCCGTGGTCGAGGTGCTGGTCGACGGCAAGGAGACCGGGCACACGCCGGCCGAGGGCGACCGTCCGGTGGCCGTCCCGATCGAGCTGCCGACGGACCCGCCGACCCCGGCGACCGTGCGCGCCACCGCGGGCCCGGGCGTGCCCCGCTGTCTCCTCATCGTCGAGGGGGACCCCGACGCGCACGTCATGGCACCCCGGCTGTACTGAGGGGGCGCGGCCCGGGTGGCCCGGTCAGGACAGCCAGGCCATGCCGATGAAGAGGAAGACGACGAAGGCGACGATCCCGGCGACGGCGGCCGTCTTGCGCGGCCGGCGCCGGGACAGCTCGGCGAGCGCGCCCCCGGCGGACCCGGAGCCGCCCCCGCTCCGCCCGCCCGCCCGCCGGCGCGCGCCGCCGCCCGCGGCGGCCGCCACGGCCGTCGGCGCGGAAGCGGGCCCGGGGGAGAAGGAGGAGGGGGTGGGGGAGGGGGGCCGGGGGGCGGGGGGCCGGGAAGCGGGCATGGCGGCCGGCGAAGGACCGGGCCCGAGGTGCGCGGGCGGCGCCGTCTGCACCGGCGGGGCGGCGGGGACGGCCCCGGGCATGGCCGCGGCGGCGGGGCGGGGCGCGTACTCCCGCCAGGCGCCGGAGCCGAACCAGTCGGCGATGGCCTGGGCCGGCGGGCGCTGCTCGGGCTGCTTGGCCAGCAGGCTCAGCAGATACGCCTCGAAGGCGGGGGTGAGGACGACCCCGAGCCGGCTCGGCGGGGTCGGCGCGCTGTCGATGTGCTGGTACAGCAGGGCGGTCGCGGTGTCCGCGCGGAACGGCGGGTGCCCGGTGAGCAGCTGGTAGAGGACGCAGCCCAGCGAGTAGACGTCCGAGGCGGGCGAGGCGGGCTTGCCGAGGGCCCGCTCCGGGGCCAGGTAGAGGCCGGTGCCGACGATCTGCCCGGTGGTGGTCAGCCCGGCCGAGGGGTCGTCGACGAAGCGGGCGATGCCGAAGTCGGCCAGCTTGACCGTGCCCTCGGCGTCCATGAGCAGGTTGCCGGGCTTGATGTCGCGGTGGACCACGCCCTGCCGGTGGGCGGCGGCGAGGCCGGCGGCGGCGTGCGCGGCGACCACGGCGACCCGCTCGGCGGGCAGCACCAGCGGGTGGGCGGGGGTGGAGCCGAGGCTGTCGCCCTCGACCAGCTCCATCACCAGGAAGAGCTTGCCGTCCCAGGTGCCGAAGTCGAAGACGCCGACGACGTGCGGGTGGCTGAGCCGGGCGGCGGTCTGCGCCTCCAGGCGGAAGCGGTCGGCACCGGAGGGGTCGGTGGACTGCGCCAGCATCAGCTTCACGGCGACCGGCCGGCCGAGGACCTCGTCGGTGGCCTGCCACACCTCGCCCATGCCGCCACGGCCGATACACCCGTGAAGCCGATATCGGTCCGCGACCAGCACCAGGAGACGCCCTTTCGACAATCGATCACTTGACGGCAGAGGACCAGGGTAGAGCCGCCGGCCCCGCGCCCTCGCCGCGCTCCCCCCGAAGCGGAACCACGACGGAACCGCGGACGGAACCACGACGGAACCACGACGGAACCGCCGACGTACGCACGGACGCCGGGGAGGCCCCCGGGGGTTCCGCCACGGACGGACCGATTCCACCGGCCACCGATCCGGCCCGCCCCCTTCCCGCTCCCGCCCCCGCCCCACCCCGCCTGCCACCCCGCCTCCCACCCCGGGTACCGCTCCGGTACCTTCCGGGTTCCGTCCGGGTTCCCGGAGGGTGAACAATGGGTGCCGTGGGGCCGGCGGGAGCCGGCCCGCACGCGAGACCCGACCCCGAGCTGGAACGGAGTGGACCGTGGCGCGACCGAGAGTGGGCGTGGCGGTACTGACGATGGGCACCCGCCCCGCCGAGCTGGGCGCGCTGCTCGACTCGGTGGCGCGGCAGGACGAGCCCGCCGCCCGCGTCGTCGTGGTCGGCAACGGCACCGGTTCGCTGCCCGCGCTCCCCGACGGCGTCACCGGGGTGGAGCTGCCCGAGAACCGCGGGGTCACCGGCGGGCGGAACGTGGCCATCGACACCCTCCGCTCCTTCGGCG
Source organism: Streptomyces sp. NPDC058955 (assembly GCF_042741435.1). Taxonomy (NCBI): domain Bacteria; kingdom Bacillati; phylum Actinomycetota; class Actinomycetes; order Kitasatosporales; family Streptomycetaceae; genus Streptomyces; species Streptomyces sp. NPDC058955. Next base: position 10,503 of record NZ_JBHYKM010000131.1, read on the forward strand.
ACGTGGACGTCCTGGTGGACCTGGACGACGACGGCCTGCTGATCGACACGGACGTCTTCCGCCGCCTGGCGGACCTGTACGAGACCGAGCCGGAGCTCGGCGTGGTCTCCTTCCGGATCGCCGACGAGACGGGCGAGACCCAGCGCCGGCACATCCCGCGGCTCGGCGCGAAGGACCCGATGCGCGGAGGCGAGGTCACCACCTTCCTCGGTGGCGGCCACGGCCTGTCGATGCCGATGCTCGACCGGATCGGCGGCTGGCCGGAGGACTTCTTCTTCGCGCACGAGGAGACCGACCTGGCCTGGCGGGCCCTCGACGCCGGCTGGCGGATCAAGTACGCGCCCGAGCTGCTGCTCCAGCACCCGAAGACCAGCCCGGCCCGGCACGACGTCTACTACCGGATGACGGCCCGCAACCGCGTGTGGCTGGCGAAGCGGAACCTGCCGGCCCCGCTGGTCCCGCTCTACCTGGCGGTCTGGGTCCTGCTGACCGTGGCCCGCACCCGCTCGGTGCGGGGTCTGCGCGCCTGGTTCGGGGGGTTCGCGGAGGGCCTGAAGGCCCCCGCCGGCCCGCGCCGCCCGATGCGCTGGTCCACCGTGCTGCGCATGACGAGGCTGGGCCGCCCGCCGATCATCTGACGCCGGTCCCCAGGAACTCCTCGACCAGGTCCGCCCATCCCTCCGGGTCCTCCCAGAACGGCAGGTGCCCGGTGGCGAGTTCGGCGGTCCTGGCGCCCGGGACGGCGGCGGCGAGCGCCCGCTGGCGGTCGGGGGAGACCAGCGGGTCCTCGGCGGTGACGACGACGAGCGCCGGCGCCGCGATCCGCCCCAGGTCCTCCCGTACGTCGATCCGCCCGGCGAGCTCCAGATGGCCGGGGGTCCCGGCGGGCGGCGCGGGCGCCAGCATCAGCATGGCCCGCAGCCGGTCCGGATCGGTCCGGTCCAGAAAGCTCCCGCCGAGCCCGCTCAGCGCCAGGTGCTCGGCGAGCAGCCGCGGCCGCCCGCTCTCGTACAGCCCCCGCCACAGCGAGAGCCCCAGCCGCATCCGGTGGTCGGCCCGGGCGAACGGCGCGGTCAGCACCACCCCCGTGACCCGCTCCGGATGCCGCACCGCGAGCCGCACGGCCAACGGCGTCCCCAGCGAGTACCCGCACACGACGAACGCCCCCACCCCGGCGTCGTCGGCGGCGGCCACGAGCCCGTCCACGACCTCGTCGACGGGGACCCCGCCCCGCCCGGGCAACTCTCCGGCCACGTACCGGAACCGCTCCCCGAGCCGCCGCCGCAACCCCCCGAAGTGCCCCTCGGCACTCCCCCCGGCCCCGTGCACCCACAACAACCCCGTCACACCGGCCCCCACCCCGCGGCAACAGAAACAGGAACAGAAACAGCAACAGAAACAGGTGAGGCCGGTACTGAGATCAGTACCGGCCTCACCTGCTGTTTCGGCTGTCGGGGTGGCGGGATTTGAACCCACGACCTCTTCGTCCCGAACGAAGCGCGCTGCCAAGCTGCGCTACACCCCGATGTCGCTGCTCTGTTGTTCTCGTCGCGGCGACATCGATTACTTTAGCCCACCGGCGCCCAGAGACGAAATCCGGTTCTCGCGGCCCGCCACTGCAGGTCGGAAGCGGTCGGCCAGGACGAGGAGGAGGCCGAGGGCGTAGAAGGCGAGGCCGAGGACGAGGGCGTTGAACAGGACGTCGGCGTAGCCGTGGGCGGCGACGTCGAGGAAGGGGTACGTGTACCGGGTCGGGTGGCCCGCGGGGAGCAGGGCGCCGCGGACCAGGGAGAAGACCAGGTACGTGCCAGGGGCGGCGAGCCAGAGGGCGGCGTGGCGGGGGCGGAAGGCGCCGGGGCGGGTGAGCAGCAGCCAGTCCAGGGCGACGCCGAGGGGGGTGACCGTGTGCAGGAGCTGGTTGGAGACGGCCCGGGCGCCGGTGAGCGCGTCGATGGCGGCGGCCTGGTCGAAGCCGCTCGACGGGTTGTCGAGGACCAGGTGGAAGACGAGTCCGACGACGGAGATGCAGAGCAGCGTCCCGCCGGTCCAGAGGGCCGGCAGCGGGGGCCGGCCGGTCCAGGCGCGGACGGCGCCGAGGCCGAGGACGACGGCGACGGCGGTGTTGGTCCAGATGGTGAAGAAGCTGAAGGCGACGAGGGGGTTCCCCACGACGCAGTCGATCGTCACGCCGGTCGCCGCGGTGAGGGCGATCAGGGCGCGGACGACGGCGATGAAACGGTTCGGCATGGCCGCCACGGTACGGGGGCGGGGGCGCCCCCGTACGGAGGTCAGGCGCGTGCCGTCAGGGTGAGCAGCGTCGCCTCGGGCGGGCAGGCGAAGCGGACCGGGGTGAAGCGGTTGGTGCCGCAGCCCGCCGAGACGTGCAGGTAGGAGGTGTGGCCGCCGGCGGTGTGGGTGGAGAGGCCCTTCACGCGGTCGGTGTCGAGGTCGCAGTTGGTGACGAGGGCCCCGTAGAAGGGGACGCACAGCTGCCCGCCGTGGGTGTGCCCGGCGAGGACCAGCTCGTAGCCGTCGGCGGTGAAGGCGTCGAGGGTGCGCAGGTAGGGGGCGTGCACGATGCCCAGGGAGAAGTCCGCCGAGGCGTCGGGGCCGCCGGCCACCCGCTCGTACCGGTCCCGCTTGATGTGCGGGTCGTCGAGGCCGGTGAAGGCCAGCTCGGCCTGGGGCAGCTTGAGCCGGCCGCGGGTGTTGGTGAGGTCCACCCAGCCGGCCGCGTCGAAGGCGTCCTTCATGCCCTCCCACGGGTTGTGCACGGCGCCGACGACCGGCTTGTTGCCGTTGAGCCCGTGCCGGCCCTGCGCCTTCTCCAGGAGGTAGCGGGCGGGGTTGCGCAGCCGGGGGCCGTAGTAGTCGTTGGAGCCGAAGACGTACACGCCGGGGAACTCCATCAGCGGTCCCAGCGCGTCGAGGAGCTCCGGCACGGCCTCGGTGTCGGAGAGGTTGTCGCCGGTGTTCACGACGAAGTCGGGGCGGAGCCCGGCGAGCTTCTGCAGCCAGGCGCGCTTCTTGTTCTGGCCGCACACCATGTGCACGTCCGAGACCTGGAGCACCCGGAGGTCGTCCATGCCCGGTGGCAGGACGGGGACGGTGATCCGGCGGAGCCGGAAGGAGCGGGCCTCGAAGCCCGCCGCGTAGACGAGTCCGGCCGCGGCCGTGGCCGCGACGCCTGCCGTGATCTTCAGGGGGATCCCGTACCGTGCGCGCATCCCCCCATCGTTCCAGACCCGTGGGGCGTAAATGCACGGGCGGTACGCCGGGAGCACCTGCCACACTTGATGCCATGACCACGCTCAAGGCACGACTGAAGGACGACCTCAACGCCGCGATCAAGGACCGCGACGAGCTGCGCTCCTCGACCCTGCGGCTGACCATCGCCGCGATCACCAAGGAGGAGGTCGCGGGCAAGACCAAGCGCGAGCTCTCCGAGGACGAGGTGCAGAAGGTGATCGCCAAGGAGGCGAAGAAGCGGCGCGAGGCCGCGGACGCCTTCGAGCAGGGCGGTCGCCACGAGTCGGCCGAGCGCGAGCGGGCGGAGGGCGTCCTCCTCGACGCGTACCTGCCCAAGCAGCTCTCCGACGAGGAGCTGGACGGCATCGTCGCCGCCGCCGTCGAGGAGGCGAAGGCCGCCGGTGCCGAGGGCCCGCGGGCCATGGGCGCCGTGATGAAGATCGTGAACCCGAAGGTGGCCGGCCAGGCCGAGGGCGGCCGGGTCGCCGCCGCGGTGAAGAAGCTGCTCGCGGGCTGAGCCCAGAGCCCCGTACGTGACAGAAGGGGGGGGCGGCAGCCGCAGACCCGAGCGGGGGGTGAGCGGAACTAGCACGCGAACGCGCGCGCACACACCCCGCCCCCCCCCCGCCAGCCCCCCCCCCCGCCCCCCCCCACCCCCCCCCCCTTCTCACGTCCGTGCCGCGCGTCAGCCCCTGCCGCGGCCGCCGTTGCCGCCCCGGGTGGCGTCGCCGCCGGTCAGATCGGGGAGCGGGATGGTCGGGATCGTGATGGTCGGCTTGTCGGACGGCTTGTCGTCGTCCCGGTCGCCGGGCTTGCCGTCCTCCGGCTTGTCCTTCGGCTTCGGCTTCTCGGCCCGGGGGACCTTGACGTCGACGAAGGAGGGCGCGTCGGAGCCGAGCGCGCCGGTCATGGCGATCCGCCAGATCGGGCCGGGGAGGCAGCCACCGCAGACCTTGTCGTAGTAGACGCCGCCGATGGTGAGGTCGTACATCTCCTGGCGCTCGCCGACATCGTCGCCGACCCAGACGGCGGTGGACAGGTCCGGGGTGTAGCCGACGAACCAGGCGTCCTTGCGGCCTTCGGTGGTACCGGTCTTGCCCGCGTTGTCCCGGTCGCTCAGACCGGCCCGGGTACCGGTGCCGTCCTCGACGACGCCCTTCAGCATCTGGTTGATCATGTCGGCGGTGCGGTCGGACATCGCGCGCGTGCACTTGGTCTGCGGCACGTTCAGCTTGTCGCCGTTGGCGGTCTTGATGGAGTCGATGACCACCGGGACGCAGTAGATGCCGCGGTTGGCGAAGGTCGCGTAGACGTTCGCCATGTCGAGCGGGGTGCTCTCCGGGGTGCCGAGGGTCGCGGCCGGGCTCTGCCGGATCGGCTTGCCCAGCTCGCGCTCGTAGCCGACCTTCTTCGCCATCGTCAGCGTCTCGCAGAGGCCGGCCATCTGCTCCAGCTTGGCGAAGTACGTGTTGATGGACTTGCCGAGGGCGCTCGTCATGTCGAACATGCCCTTCTCGGACTTGAGCTCGTTCTGGACCGGCCACTCCTTGTTGCCGGCGGGCCTGCCGTCGCAGCGCGTGAAGTCGCTCTCCTGCATGGAGATCTTCCACGGCGTGTCGAAGTTCTGCGCCGGGCTGATCCCCTTCTCCAGGGCCGCGGCGGCTGTGATCGGCTTGAAGGTCGAGCCGACCTGGAAGCCGTACGTGGTGCCGCCCATCTTGCTGCCGACGGCGAGGTTGAGCGTGGTCTGGTGCTGCTTCTGGTCCAGGCCGTACGGGCGGGACTGGCTCATCGACAGGATCTTGCCGGTGCCGGGCTGGACCTGGACGACGGCGGTCGCGACCGGGTCGTCCTTGTTCACCTTGGCCACGGCCGCCTCGTTCGCCGCCGCCTGCGCCTTCGGGTCCAGCGTGGTGCGGACGGTCAGACCGCCCAGGTTCCACAGCTTCTGGCGGTCCTCGGCGGTCTTGCCGAAGATCGGGTCGCTGAGGATCGTCTTGCGGACGTAGTCGCAGAAGAAGCCGGCGCCGTCGACGGCGGTGATGCAGCCGTTCTTCGGCGACTTCACCTTCAGCTTGATCGGCGTCGCCTTGGCCTTCTCGAACTCGGCCTGGCTGATGTCGCCGACGTCCATCATCCGCTGGAGGACGATGTTCCGCCGCTTGGTGGCTTCCTGGAGGTCGTTGATGGGGTCGAAGCGGCTCGGCGACTGCACCAGGCCGGCCATCATCGCGGCCTCGCCCAGGTCCAGCTTGGCCGCGGGCTTGGAGAAGTAGCGCTGCGAGGCGGCCTCGATGCCGTACGCCTGCTGCCCGAAGAACGTGATGTTGAGGTAGTTCTCCAGGATCTTCTTCTTGCCCAGCTCCTCCTCGACCTGGATCGCGTACTTCAGCTCGCGGACCTTGCGGCCGATCGTCTGCTGGGTGGCCTGCGCGACCTTCTCCGGGTCGTCACCGGCCTCCTCGACGAAGACGTTCTTCACGTACTGCTGGGTGAGCGTGGACGCGCCCTCGGAGACGCCGCCCGACTGCGCGTTCTTGTTGATCGCGCGGAGCACGCCCTTGAGGTCGATGGCCCCGTGCTCGTAGAAGCGCGAGTCCTCGATCGCGACGATCGCCTTCTGCATGTACGGGGAGATCTTCTCCAGCGGCACCACCTTGCGGTCCCGCGAGTAGACCGTGGCGATGAGCCCGCCCTCGGAGTCCAGGATGGTGGTGCGCTGGCTGAGTGGCGGGGTCTTCAGATTCGAGGGGATCTCGTCGAACCCCTCGACCGTGCCCTTGGCCGCCAGACCCAGTGCGCCGGCCGCGGGCAGGGCGATGCCCGCCAGCACGGCTCCGGAGAGCACACTGACACCGAGGAACTTGGCGGCCTGCTGGGTCCCGGTCAGACCACCGCCCGAGCGCTTCTTTGCCATGGGGGCAGCCTACGTTCTCAATCGCCGGACACGCGTATATGCCTTGGCCTAAGCTGCTCCCAACTGTCACAGGAGTGCGGTCCCGTATCAACCCCCGTGCGTGACATTCGCCTGATTTCCGGCATGAGTTCCCGCGTCCCCGAATCCGCGGGAAGAGCATGTCCGATTCCGGTGCGTGTGTCGTGGGGTGTCCCATAACACACGCATGTCCTGCGCTCACTCCCCTGGGTGATCTGACGCGCACGCATAGTCCGTTCGGACCATTCAAGATTGGGCCCGAAGGGGGTGTTGCGCTGTCCCCGCCTTCCGTAACGTCCCAACTGGCAGCGGTGAATATGCCGCTGCCGCCGTGGGGGAGCCTCGATTCGGGAGAGGACGGCGCCGGTATGGGCTGGGTAGCTGACTGGAGTGCGCAGGCGGCCTGCCGCACTACCGATCCGGATGAACTTTTCGTGCAGGGAGCGGCACAGAACCGGGCGAAGGCGGTGTGCACCGGCTGCCCGGTGCGCACCGAGTGCCTGGCCGACGCCCTGGACAACCGTGTGGAGTTCGGCGTGTGGGGCGGCATGACGGAGCGCGAGCGCCGTGCCCTGCTGCGCCGGCGGCCCACGGTCACCTCGTGGCGGCGGCTCCTGGAGACCGCCCGCACCGAGTACGAGCGCGGCGCGGGCCTGCTGCCCGTGGCGATGGAGGACGACGCGACGTACGAGGAGTACGCCGCGGTCGGATAGCCCCGCTCGCCCCGTGAGGTCCCGTCAGGACCGGTCGCGCGGGGACGAGAGGCACTCACCGATGGCCCGCAGCCCGGCGAGGTCGTGCACATCGCCGGGCAGGGCGGCCACCTCGGTCACCGGCACCTCCGGGTGGAGGGCCGTGAAGCGGTCCCGCGTGCGCTGTTCGCGCGCGAGCACCCGCATCCGCTCGGCGTGCAGCCGGAGCAGACCCGCGGTGAGCCGCGCGATGTCCGGATCGGTGTCCGGATCGGTGTCCGTGCCGTGTTCTTCGCTGCCGTGGTGTTCTTCGGGCACGTCGGCTGTGGGGGCAGCCTCGGGTGCGGCAGGGGGGCGTTCGGGGGAGTCGGCGGCGGTGGCGGGGTGCGACGGCTCGGACGACGGGGCCGGGACGCCACGCAGTCCAGCATTCCCGGCCGCCTGATCCACAATGCGGCCCTCCTCAAGATTTTCCGCGGCCGCCCGTGCCCGCTCGGCAGAGAGCCGCTCCGCACCGCTGCCGTGCACCCGGTTGAGGACGAGACCGGCCAGCGGCATGCCCTCGGCGGCCAGCCGCTCCACGAAGTACGCGGCCTCCCGCAGCGCGTCCCGCTCGGGCGCCGCGACCACGAGGAAGGCCGTGCCCGGCGCCTGGAGCAGCCGGTACGTGGCGTCCGCCCGCGTCCGGAAGCCGCCGAACATCGTGTCCATCGCGGCGACGAAGGTCTGCACGTCGCCCAGGAACTGACCCCCCAGCAGCTTCCCCAGCGTCCCCGACATCATCGACATGCCGACGTTGAGGAACTTCATCCCGGCCCGGCCGCCCACCTTCGCCGGCGCCATCAGCAGCTTGATGAACTTCCCGTCCAGGAAGGACCCGAGCCGCTTCGGCGCGTCCAGGAAGTCCAGCGCCGAGCGGGACGGCGGGGTGTCGACGACGATCAGGTCCCACTCGTCCCGGGCCCGCAGCTGGCCCAGCTTCTCCATCGCCATGTACTCCTGCGTACCGGCGAAACCGGCCGACAGGGACTGGTAGAAGGGGTTCTCCAGGATCGCCCGGGCCCGGGCCGGCTCCGCGTGCGCCTCGACGATCTCGTCGAAGGTCCGCTTCATGTCCAGCATCATGGCGTGCAGCTCGCCGCCGTCCGGCCCCTTCACGCCGTCCACCTTGCGGGGCGTGTTGTCCAGCGCGTCGATGCCCATCGACTGGGCCAGCCGGCGGGCCGGGTCGATGGTGAGGACGACCACCCGCCGGCCCCGCTCCGCCGCCCGCACGCCCAGCGCCGCCGCCGTGGTCGTCTTGCCGACCCCGCCGGAACCGCAGCAGACGATGATCCTCGTCCCCCGGTCGTCCAGGATCGGGTCGATCTCCAGGACGGGCACGGCGTCGAGCCCGCCCGTGGCGGTGTCCGGGGCCTCGTCCGACCCGGGGATCCGCTCCGTCACGCCGCACCCACCCCTTGCCTCCGCAGTTCCTTCGCCAGCCGGTAGAGGCCCGCGATGTCCGCGCCGTCGCCCAGGTACGGCAGCTCGTGCGCGGGCACGCCGACACCGTCCAGGACCGCCCGCTGGGTCCGCTCCAGCTCCACCCGCCGGGCGTGCTCGGCCGCCTGGTCGAGCAGCGGCTCCACCAGCCCGGCGCCGCCCGCGACCCCGGCGGACACCAGCGCCCGCGCGATCGCCTCGCGGTGGTCGCCGGAGGCGGCCCGCACCGCCGCCTCGTCCAGCACCTGCGGGCGGACCATGTTGACCACCACCCGGCCCACCGGCAGCCCCGCCGCGCGCAGTTCGGCGACGCCGTCCGCCGTCTCCTGGACCGGCATCTCCTCCAGCAGCGTCACCAGGTGCACCGCCGTGTCGGGCGATTTGAGGACGCCCATCACGGCCTGCGCCTGGTTGTGTATCGGGCCGATCCTGGCCAGCCCGGCCACCTCGTCGTTCACGTTGAGGAAGCGGGTGACGCGGCCGGTCGGCGGCGCGTCCATCACCACGTGGTCGTAGACCGGGCGGCCGTCCCGGTCCCGCCGGCGGACCGCCTCGCACGCCTTCCCGGTGAGCAGGACGTCCCGTACCCCCGGGGCTATCGTCGTCGCGAAGTCGATCGCGCCGAGCTTCTTCAGCGCCCGGCCCGCGCCGCCCAGTTTGTAGAACATCTGGAGGTAGTCGAGGAGCGCGCGCTCGGCGTCGATCGCCAGCGCGTACACCTCGCCGCCGCCCGGAGCCACGGCGATCTTGCGCTCCTCGTAGGGAAGCGCCTCCGTCTCGAAGAGCTGTGCGATGCCCTGTCTGCCTTCGACCTCGACGAGGAGCGTGCGCTTCCCCTCCGTCGCGAGGGCGAGGGCGAGGGCGGCGGCGACCGTCGTCTTACCGGTACCGCCCTTGCCGCTGACGACCTGGAGCCTGCTCACGCTGTCGAGCCTAACCACTGGCGGGCCCGCGCAATCAGCGGACCGCCCCGGAGAGCCCCCGGAGTCCGGACCCTAGGGGGAGCCTCGGCGGAGCACTCCGCCGCAGCGGCTACAGTCGGGCCCATGACCAAGTGGGAGTACGTCACGGTGCCGCTTCTGGTGCACGCGACCAAGCAGATTCTCGACAACTGGGGCCAGGACGGCTGGGAGCTCGTCCAGGTCGTGCCCGGGCCCAACCCGGAGCAGCTGGTGGCCTACATGAAGCGGCCGCAGTCGTGAGCGGGGCCGTCGAGGCGCGGATCGCCGAGCTGGGCCTGAAGCTGCCCGAGGTCGTCCCGCCGCTCGCCGCCTACCAGCCGGCCGTGCAGTCCGGCGTGTACGTCTACACCTCGGGCCAGCTCCCGATGGTGGAGGGCAAGCTTCCGGTGACCGGCAAGGTCGGCGCCGAGGTGACCGCCGAGGAGGCCAAGGCGCTCGCCGCCACCTGCGCGCTGAACGCGCTCGCGGCCGTGAAGTCGGTCGCCGGTGACCTCGACCGCATCAAGCGGGTCGTGAAGGTCGTCGGCTTCGTCGCCTCCGCCGCCGACTTCACCGGCCAGCCCGGCGTCATCAACGGCGCCAGCGAGCTGCTCGGCGAGATCCTCGGCGACAAGGGCGTGCACGCCCGCAGCGCCGTCGGCGTCACCGTCCTCCCGCTCGACGCCCCCGTCGAGGTCGAGGTCCAGGTCGAGCTGACCGAGGCCTGACGGAAGCCTTCCGCCGGAGAGCCGGGGGGGGGGGGGGCGGCGGGCGGGGGGGGGGGCGGGTGGGGGTGGGTTGTGTGGGGGGTCGCACAGAGAGTGA
>NZ_JBHYKM010000132.1:0-5549 GCF_042741435.1 Streptomyces sp. NPDC058955
GCTGCCCCCCAAACAACCCAACCCCCGGCCACCCCCGCCCCCCCCCCCGCGGCGCCCCCCCCCCGCCTGTCCCTGGGTCTCCGCCTCCAGGCCGGTGCAGGGGGCTGCCCGGTGGTGGCCGGGCAACGACGCGGGCACGCCCCGCCGGGACCGTCCGGTGAAGCGCGGCGGTCAAGCGGTGGGAGGCGTGCCGGGCGTCTCGCCCGGGCGGCCCCGGGCGTCGTTCAGCTCGCTGCGCAGATCGCGCCCCGACGCGGCTGCGGCCTGATCGTTCAGGGCGGCGAGCTCCTCCACGCCGAGGCTGCCGACCCACATCTCCAGCCGCCGCCACTCCGCCTCCCTGGCGTCGCGCAACTGCTCGTCGTACCAGTCGAGCTCCGCCTCGGGCTCGGGCTCGATGCCGCGGTACCGGAGCCTGGTCTCCTCCTGCACGAGGTGCGTCTCTCGGTCGCGCTCGGCCCGCTCGACGATGTCGCAGGGGTAGACGGCGGGTGGCTCGGGCTCGGCGACGATCCGCCGGTACGCGGCGAGCATCCCGTCGGTCGTCTCGCGCGTTGCGCCGAAGGCCGCCAGGAGAGCGGTCAGCTGCTCCAGGGTCGGGCGCTTGCCGTTGAGGATGTTGCTGATCGTGCTTTTCGACAGGCGCCCGGCCGCCCCGGGGGAGGCGGCCAGCAGACGCAGCGAAGGCGAGCCCGTCTCCTCGTGCAGGCGCTTCAACTCCTCGGTCAGTCCCGGCCAGGTCCTGATGCGCCCCGGCACGTAGACGGGAGGCGGCCAGACCGGCGCCGGGCCCTCGGGCGCGGCGGACACGGCGCCGGCGAGCAGCTCCAGGCCGCGTGCCTCGAACCCACGCCAGACGGCTGCCTGGTCGGCTTCGTCACCCTGGGGCTTCCTGACCGACGTCCACCTCGCCCACGCACCGGCGTAGGCACGGACGGTCTCCTCCTTCGGCGGCCGCACCTCGAAGGCGCGCCGCAGTGTCCGCTCCGATACCGGCCGTCCTGCCTCAGCGGACCGCTTGGCCAGCTGCACGAACGTCAGCTCGCCCCGGGCCTCGCGCAGCCAGGCGTGCAGCGCCTCCAGCTCCGGCCACGAGGCGGCGGCAGTACGGCGGTTCACCGGCCGCTCTCGGAACACACGCCGAGCAGGCAGCTCCACCGTCCCGGCACGAGCAGCGATCCGGCCGCCGCCGTGAAGGCGACCAGAGCCCCGGGCAGGGGGCGCTCGAGGGCGGCGAGCACGGTGACGCAGACGACGGGCACGACGGCGACGGCCGCCTCACCCACGCCGAGCCGGCCCTCGGCGCAGGAGCAGCCCGACGAGCCTGCGGACGGGGGAGGGGAGGGGAAAGAAGACATGGCGGTACCTCGGAATCGGCAGCAAGGGAGTAGGACAAGTGCCCGCAGGCGGTAGCGCCCGGCGCGGTGACACCGATCGTGGCAGTGCTCCCAGGCCCTGTGCGACCCGCTTCCCTCCAGCCCGCAAGAGGCGTACACACCACGTCCGCGACGGGCCGCAGGTCAGACCCTGTGAGGACATCATTCTGTCCACGCCCCCACGCAGCGGACGCCAGGAACGCCCAACGCCCCTTGCTGCACGGCGCGTCCGGCTACGCTGAGCCGATGTCCGTCATACCCGCCCTTTTCCGCGATGCCGAGACCGACCACCCCGCCGTCGCCCATTGGTGCACCACCGTCCTGGCTGGCGACACCGCCCGCCTGCTGCTCCTGGGGCCGCACTGGTCCGGCAAGTCCCACACCGCCTATGCCGCGCTGCGCCGCCTCCTGGCCGCCGGGTACCCTGCGGCGGACATCGCCGTCCACCGGGCCCTGGAGCTCAAAGGCACCTACGAGCCCGGCATGATCGAGAACGCGGCCAGGGTCACGGTGATCGACGATGTGACGGTCTCGGTCGACCTGGTGCGGGAGGCGACGGTGCCGCAGGAGACGGACTCCGCCGACGTCCAGGCGATGATGGCCTTGGAGGCGGGGGCCTTGGCGGACGCCGTCGACCGCCTGAGCCGACTGCCGGGGCGATCCTGGATCCTGGTCGCGTCCAGCGTCGAGCGGCTCGTCGAGACGGTCGGCGAGGAGACCGCCGAGCGCCTCCTCGCCATCGCTGAGCAGGCGGAACTGCCGCCCCGGCCCCGGCCGAACCTGCGCTGGTAGCAGGCACCACGCCCCTGGCGGCGTCGGCGCCTGAGCAGCCGCGACCGGTCGACTCGTTCGCAGGTCAGCCGCGCGGCAGGTCGGGGAACCGGTCGTAGGCCGGGTCGCCCGGGGACACGATGGACTCGATCCGCTGGGGCGGGATCGGCGATCTGTAGAAGACGTCGGCGTCGGCCGGCTCGTGGCCCAGGGCCTTGCCGACGAAGACGTGGACGACGGAGGGGAAGACGCTGTGCCCCTCCTGGACGGGGGTGGCGAGGTCCAGGAGGGCGGTGACGACCGAGGGAGCTCCCAAGCTGCGGAGCTTCGCGGCGAGAGCGGGGGAGCCCTCGCAGTGCTGCCAGTAGATGGCCTCGCCGCCCCAGTAGGTCAGCAGCCGGCGGATTCCGTCGACGTGATGGGTCTGGGGCGCGGCCGACAGGGTCAGGCACACCTGGTCCTCCCGCCTGCCCCAGCCGCGCTGTTCGGGGACCGTCTCGTTCACCGACCGCAGCCTCTCGTGCTCCGCCACGCTCAGGTAGCCGAGCGCGTGGGCCTGGTCCAGGCGGTCGTTGACGAGCCGGGCGTTGAGCAGCCGCAGGCCCTGGGAGCGGATCGCGTCCTTCTCGTGGTCCAGCAGACGGGTGTGGTGACGGGCCCGGACGAGGTGCCCTTCGAGGTGGGCGAGAACGATGTCCTCGTGCGACAGGAGGTCGAGGTCCTGGTAGTACTCCGGGGCGTGACCCGCGCGGCGGGCGTCGTCGGCGAGCCGGCCGACAAGGTCGGCGAGCGGACGGGGCCAAGTAGCAGGGCCATCCACGTCGACGATCGGCAGATCGCCCGGTTCCATAGGCATGCCCGCCAGTGTGAAGCCGCCCCGAGCGCGGCGTCCTGTGCTTTTCGCCCCGGCCGCCAGAACCCCGTAGACCGCAGGCCGGGGCCACCGTTTCCGGCCGGTCCCGGTGTGGGAAAACCGCTGCCCACGGGCACGGCGGCCCACTACGTTCGGGCCGTATGAGCACCCATCTCCCCCTGCGCGAGACCGTCCTGTCGTGGCTCGAGCACGCCCGCACCCTGCCACCGGTCCCCCAGGCCATCACCGACGTAGCCCTGGCGACGCTGCCGCAGTGGGACGTCCTGGAAGATGCGGTGGCTGCTGCGGCGCCCCAGGACGAGCACCCCGACCTCTACGGCAAGGTCGAAGGGGACTGGGTCCCGAGCTTTTCGGCCCTGCTGGGGGAGTCGGGCCTGGGCGAGGCGACACGCCTGATCGCCCAGGGCGCGGACGTGCCCGTCTCTGAGGTCGCCGACAGCTTCGTCGCCTTCTGTACCGGTCCGGCGCCGGTCCCCGAACGATGGCTGCTCCTCAACGCCGACCTCCCCCGCAAAACGCGGATCCAACTGGGGCAGTACACCCTGCAGACCTTCACCCTGGACGAGCTGCGCCAGGCGGTCCCGATGCCGGCGCTCCACGGCCTGCGGCCCCGCAGCCTCGACCTTGACCTGATCACCGGCGCGCCCTTCCTCCATGTCCCCGACCCCGGCCGCAAAGTCACCCGCCGGCCGACCTGGTTCGACTTCACCGGTCCGCGTGCGGAAGCCCTGCACTGGCAGGCCCTTTTGCCTCTGGTCCTGTGGGACAGCGAACTCCTGCGCGTGGACTCGGTTTTCACCGTCGCGCGCGGACGCCGCTTCGACCTGAACCCCAAAAACGTACCGACCACCATCAAGATCTACCCAGACCCGCACGGAAGAGAGCAGGAGTTCGAGGTCCGCGACACCGGCGACTTCTACGTCCCGGCCAAGGACCTCGCGGCCCTGACCGCCTTCTGCACCGCGATCTCGTCGAAGATCGACGCGGTCATGGCCGGCGCATCCCATCAGCGGCGCATCCTCAACCGGCGCGCCCGGCGCCTCGAACGCGCCGCCCGCCACCTCCTGGCCGCCTACCAGCGCACCTACACCGACGACACCGTCTGGGAGGTGGAGGCCGACGAACTGCACCTCGACTACGTCATCGCCCTGGAAGCCCTGCTGATCAGCCCCCACGACAACCGCGGAGGCATCGCCAACAACATCCGCTCCCGCGCGTCCGCCCTGTTCCTCACCCCCGAACGCCAGAAAACGGTTGGGGACATCGTCCAGCGCGCCTACGCGGCCCGATCCACATACGTGCACGGCGACGTGATCAAAAACCAGACAGAGCAGGAGAAACTGGAAGAGCTGCGGACTCTCAGGCTCCTGACCCGGCAGATCATCCTGCGCTGGCTCGTCCTGACCCCTTCCGACACCGACGACCTCGCACCCCTGCTCGACGACGCCGCGCAGTGCACCAGCTGCAGAGACCGCATCGACCAGCCCCTGCGCGACTTCTTCACCGCCACCCCGCCCAGCAGCCGGCCCGCCGACATCACCGCCACCTGACCCCCGCGGGGAGCTCCACCGCCCGCCCGCGCCGTACCCCAGGCGTCTCGGCGCTGCAGCCCGCCGCCGGAAGTTCAGGCCGCTGTACTCGGCTCCGCCCGGACTGCCTGAACCGTCTCCTCCAGCCCGGCCGTCCCGTACGCCTGCCAGTCCTCCCACGCACCACGAGCCGGCCGCCTGCGCTCCCGCCCCGCCCCCGGCCTCTCCAGGGCCGCTGAGGGAGGCTGCCCCTGCCGCAGGACGGTGTCGGGGCTGGCCCTGCCCCAAGTGTCAGTGCTGCCCTGCATAGTGCCGGTCATGATCAACGACTTGGACAGGACCGACTGGGCGTCCCTGGGGCACGCCTACGGGGCAGCCGACGACGTGCCGGAGTGGCTGCGCGGCATGCTGTCGCCCGACCCTGCCGTACGCGAGGAAGCGTTCGGCAACTTCTACAGCGCAGCGCTCCATCAAGGGAGCGTGTACACGAGCACGGTGGCCAGCCTGCCGTTCCTGTTCGCGATGGCCGACGACCCTGCGACTCCGGACCGCGGGGAAGTCGTCGCGCTGCTGCTCAGCATCGGGCGGGAAGCGGTCGACGCCGAGGAGATCTACGCCGTCATCTGTGGCGAGGACGGTGAAGAGTCCACGATCTACCCGGACACCGCACGCCTGATGCGCGAGCACGCCGACGCCTTCGTCGCCTACGCCGGTGACCCCGACCCGCGGGTGCGCCGGGCGTCGATCGAGGGTCTGGGGCTCTTCCTTGACGATGCCGAACGGGCGGTGGGGCTCCTGCAAGGTCGCCTCGTGGAAGAGAACGGTGCCGTCGAGCGTCTGCTGGTGGTGCGGACGATGGCCGACCTGGCAACCCGTCTGGCCGCGGCCGCGGCGCCCGCGCGGGCATGGCTGGGTTCGTTGGCCGACAGCGCTAAGACCGAAACGGACACCCCTCTGGCGGCGCGCGGGCACCCGGCCCCCGTCGCTCCCGCCGACAAA
>NZ_JBHYKM010000132.1:5559-20402 GCF_042741435.1 Streptomyces sp. NPDC058955
GACGCTCGTGCTGGCGCCCGCTGTGTGTGTGTGGGGGGGCGGCCCTATGGCCCCCCGGCCCACCGCTGGGCGGGGGCCGGGGGCGCCGGGGGGGCAATGGCTGGATGCGTTGGCCGACAGCGATACGACCGATCCGGACACCCGTCTGGCGGCGCTCGTCCACCGGGCCCGCTGCGCTCCCGACTCCATCGACGACCAGACGGTGCCGACCGCGATCAAACTGCTCCGCCAGGTCGCCCCCGAACCCCGGCCCAAGGAGGACGAGCAGGGGGAACGGAATCCGTCCCGTCCGTGTGCGTGCGAGGCCGAGCCCGAACCCGACCCGAACGTCCCCGGGCACGTCGCGGCCGCCTTCGCCGACCTCGAACGGCACGGCCGCATCCACGCCGCCACCACCCCTTTGCTGATGGCTTTCCACACGGCCCTGGGCGCGCGTGTCGAAGACCGCACGGCTCTGCTCACCGAGCAGCTGTACAGCCCGGACCCGGGTACCCGCTACGACGCCATCGACATGGCACGCAGTCTGATCATCTCCTGGCGGGGCGATCACACCGGCCTGGTGCGGCTCATCGGCGACTGCCTGCTCCCGGACGACTCCTACACCGCCGCGGCCGCGGCCGAGGCGCTCGGCTCCCTCGCCGCCCTTGCCGAACCGGCCCGCGAAGCCCTCGCCGCCTACGTCACCGCCCACCGCACCACCCACCGGCCGGATGCGTGGGCGAGCCCGCATCGTGCCGTGCGCCGAGCCCACCAGCTGGCCGTCGTGGCGCTGGCCGCGCTCAAGGACGAGAGGGCCCTGCCCAGCCTGCTTGTCGCGCTGGACACCGACACCGATTCCTGGCGCGCCATGGGCGCGGTGGGTTATCTGCCTCAGTGCGCCGCGGAACTCACGCCCCGGCTGATCCGGCGCCTCGCCGACGTCGACCACTCCCGGGAGTGGCCCGATGTCAGCCCTGTGACGCTCGCCTGCGCCCTTGCCAAGCTCGGGGATCCGGCAGCCGTACCCGCACTCGCCGAGGCCGTCCGAGCCGCCGTCCGGCACAAGCAATGGCGCACCGCCGAGCCTGTCCTGAAGGCACTCGCGTCGTTCGGTCCCCGCGCCGCATCCGCCCTGGACGCCGTCAGCCCCCTCACCGACGCAGACGATGTCTCCGTGCGCACCGCTGCGGCGGGCGCCGTCTGGGAACTCGAACGCCGCCCCGAGAGCGTCGTGCCGCTGCTGGAACACCTCCTCGACGGCCACCGGAACTTCGACGCGATCGGCCTCGCCGGCCGGATCGGCCCAGGCGCCGCAGCAGTACTGCCGCGCCTGCGGCAGATCCTGAACGTGCGGGTCGAGCAGAACGCACGCAACGAGCAGAACGGCTCGGCCGTGCTGAACGACTCGTGGACCCTCGTCCACGTCGCATCCGCCCTGTGGGACATAGGCGGCGTGAGCGAGGCCGGCACCGTCGTGCCGGCGCTGCTGGCCGCCTGGAAGGACAACGACTCCACCGCACGTGACGTCGTCGCCTGCCTCAACCGCATGGGCCCGGCCGCGCGCCCCGCCCTGCCCCAGATCCAGGCCGCCCTTGCGCAGCCCCATCGCGGCGACCAGATGTGGTCAGGCGCCGTCGCTTTCGACCTCGAGGTCGAGCACACCTGCCGTGCCATCCTCACGCGCCTGACAGACCTTCCGGACCCGGCACCGGCAAGAGGGGAATAGGGCCCGGCCGCACCGGTGTGCAGGGCCCGCAGGTCTGGATCGGCACGCGACCTGCGCATACGGTCACTTCACCGACGCAAGGACGCAAGGAAGCGCCACACGCGCACCACGAGGAGAGACCGTGGCCCAGGACATCGGCTGGGGTACGACGGACGGCAGAGGCGCCCAGTAGCGCGACGTCGGGTGGGGGACCACCGACGAGCCCGACTGGGACTGACGCTCATCCCCCGGCGCAGTCGCAGGAGGCCCGCCCCGCAGCGGCAGACCCCCTGACACGTCTCAGCCGGCCGCGCTGCCGACGGTGACCGCCCAGCCGCGTCCCGGCCGCGTCCCGGCGGGCCCGTGACCGCCGGGGGCGGCCGCCAACGTCAGATCTCCGGCTCCGCCGGCTTCTCGGTCCGGGCCGCGCAGATCTCGATGACCTCCAGCTGGCGATCCGCGGAAAGCTGGTCGAAGAACCGCGCGTCGCCGTAGGCGGCCTGCCTGGCCTCCAGGGCCTGACCGGCGGAAGCGGCGACGAACCCCACCCAGGCCGCACTGCATCAGGGCGTCGTGCCCGCCGCGAAGACAGGGGCGCGCCCGTGGCCGTAGCACCACGCGTGGAGGTCTGCCGGGCTGCTGCTCATGGTCTCAACCCCTGGATGCGGGAACCGACGCCGGCGGCGGGCGGCCTGAAGGGGGAGTCTGCCAGCAGGGACCGACAGCTCGAGCGGGCAGAGGCGACCGACCGCCGGCCACCCGCGTACACAGGGCGGTGGCCGGCGCAGAACATGCCGACCGCCCCCTTCAAGGAGCGGGGAGGTGGTCGGGCCTTCGGGGTCAGATCGAGCGCGAGAACATCTGCTCGCCGGGAAGCGGCGAGGCGCCGACATCGCGGTACCTGGAACTGCCGGGAAGGATGACCGGCTCGCCCGGGGCGTGGATGGTGAAGCCGTGGCGCCGGTAGAACCGGGCCAGGGTGGTGTCTTCGGCGGTGAACTGCCCGTACATGAAGAACGCTCGGTGCTCACGGTGGATTGCCATGGCTCTGGCGATTAGGGCGGAGGCGATGCCCTGGCGCCGGTAGTCGTCTGCGACGGCCAGGGCCCGAAGCTTGGCGTAAGCCATAGCGGTAGCTCCCAGGGACACGGGGTCTGCCCCGTCCCGTTCCATGCCCCCGAGGACGGACAGGGGCGGGATGCTGGAGGAGACGCCGACGATGCGCGCGGTGGGCGTGTGTTCGGCGACCAGGAAGACGAACCGTCCGGCGCCGAACTGGCTGATGAAGGGCCCTGCTGCGTCGATGGTTTCGCACATGGCCTCGCGGTCGTCGAAGTCGCCGTGTCCTTCCATGGCGAGCGCGGCGAGCTCGGTGAACGTCTTGCCCTCCCCGGGCCGGGTCTCTCTAATCTGGATGTTGTCGGGCAGTTCGTCGGGGCGGCGGCGTCGGGGCTTGCCAGGCTTGTTGCGTCCCACGAGCGTCCTCTCGGTCTGAAGTAGGCCATGCGGCCCCACCAGCCAGGCACGCATCTGTGAGGGCCGGCGCGGCAACACAGCTACCAGTAGGCCAAGAGGTCGCTCGACGATGAGGGCCTAAAGCGGTCATCACGCCGCTGAGCGCGGGAACGATGACGCGTTTCTTTCGCCTTGCGGGCTCCAGGCTGCCTTGCCCCCGCCTCGCGGGCGGCTTGACGTCTCTGCGGAGCCTTGCCGGCCCGGGTGACTTCAGGTGGTCGGGCGGGTGTCTCGGCCGAGCCGGTGCAAGGTGCGGCAGTGCAGGTTGCTTTCGACGCCGATACCCCACTCTGGCCTATGGCACCTGGGTTGCTGGGCCGCCAGGCGCACGAAAGCCAGTGCGCGCGGACCCTGGTTGCTCCGATACTGCTGGTGACGAAAGCGAGGCCCCGTGTCCCAGATCGAGCCGAGCGTGCTGACCGCGCTTACGACGGCGGCGAAGGACGCCGTCTCCAACCCGGCCACCGCGCTGACCCTCAAGGCCACGGACGTCGGCTCGGACACGGCCATCGCACACCGGGACGCGCTGGTCACGGCCCTGTACCGTCGGCCCTCTGAGGCGGCGAAGGCCCGGAAGAAGGGGCAGGCGACGCCGCCGGCTCCGCACGCGCCAGCTCAGGTGGAGATCTGGAGCTTGTACGCAGACCACGTGGATGACCCTTTTCTCCGTGCCACCTGCATCATCTGCTGCTCGACGCCGGCCACGGCCGTAGGCCCGACCACGTCCGCGGCGCGGCCGCCGGTTACCTCGACGCGGCGCAGCTGCTGTTGGCCGCCGAGGATGGCCACAGGTGGCCGCGGGCCGCCCAGTGCATGAAGAGGGCCGGGGAGCTGTCCCTCAAGTTCAAGCAGACCGACCTGCGTGAACGCGCGGCCAAGGACGCCCGCGCCCTCGCCGAGCGCCTCCTGGCCGGTACCGAGGACGAGGGACGGTCCCTGCTGGTCGTCCTGGAAACACTGCAGACCCTGGGGTGCGATGTCGCGGACCTCGCCGAACGGGCGGCCAGCCTCTTCGCCCGCGACGTGGAGGTCCGGCTCGGCTTCCTCGAAGCGCTGCGCAAGGTGGCGCCCCCAAGCCGCCACGCGGAGATCGACACCGCCGTGGTCCATACTCTCCTCGACGCCGCCGATACCGCCGATGCAGGGAACCGCCGCCTGTACTTCCTGACGCAGGCAGCGACCGAGGCGAACAAGCGGGGACTGCCCGACCTGCGGGCCCGCGCCGAGATGGCCCTGCAGCAGACCACGCCGGAGTGGACTTCCGTCCGCACCGGGGGCACCATCCCGCCCGCGGTGGTCGTCTGGCAGCAGGCCCAGGTCGATGCCGCCCCGGATCTGCGGACCGCGCTCTGGCTCACCGTGGAGGACGTTCACCCGGTGATGCGCGCGCAGGCCGAGGCCGAGGCCGACGGCGCGCTCGAGGGCCTGCTGCGGATCCCGCGCTCGCGCATCAACCCAGCTGGACCGGTCTTCGTCCGTCCGCCCGTCGAAGCCGACGACGACCTCGCCGTGGCGATGCAGGTCCGCGGCCTCGGGCTTTTCGGGATCCTGACCGCAATCCAGCTCGACCGCATCCACGAGCGCTTCCGGCCCGACGAGTCCGAAATGACCGCCGCTCTGGCACACGAGACCGTGCTGCCCGAGCCTCGCGCGCGGACCCTCGCCCAGGCCTTCTGCTACTACTGGCTGGAGGAATTCGACGCCGCGGCGTGCGTGGCACTGCCCCAGGTCGAACAGATCCTCCGCCAGCTTCTACGCCCCCAGGTCCCTGTCATCTCCGTGGCTCGAGGACAGAGTCCCGGTGGCGTCGACCTGATGGGCGGACTCCTTCAGAGCATGCCGAAGGCCGGGTACCCGGCGGACTGGAGCAAGGCGCTGGAACTCCTCTTGGTCGATCCTGACCGCGGAATGAACCTGCGCAACGACATCCTCCACGGCCTGACCGGCACTCCGCCCAAGCATCACGTCGCACTCATCCTCCAGGCGGCCCTATACCTGCTCAGCCACGCGCACGGACAGCGCACGCCACCTGGAACGACACCCTGATCTGTGAGTTCTCATCTTCCCCGGCCCCTTGACGGGACACAGCACAGGGCCACAAGCGCCTCAGCCTGCCAGGGCATGGGCCCGTGCCGTCGACCGGGCCGACACGCACTGGCGGGGCGGCCGGAGCCCCCGCACGTGCCAGGTGTCGCCCCCGGCTCAGCGTATAGGAGCCTCGCGGGGTGTGAAGGTCCACGTGCCGCTCACCTCGTGAGGCCCTGCATCGTGGGGAAACGCCGAAGCGCCCGACGACGGTCGGCGCAGACCGCTACGATGCCGCTCGGCAGGACGCGCACCGCCAATCGCCGCCGCTGTATCCCCGCCCGCGCCGGGGACAGCCCTGACGGCTAAGGTCCCCACCCGGGCCCGCGACACCCACCCGCACCACTGCGGGCAAGCGCGGGATGCCCGGAGAGACAACCGCCATGCCACGCAACCAGTCCCGCCCCGCCCAGCGGGCACGCCGCGCCCAGAAAGCTACCGGCGGCAAGTACACCGCACTGCTCCGAGAAGCGACCGCCGCCCCGCGCCGGCCTCGCAAAGAGCCCGCTCACCTCGAACCTGCTCGCCGCGTGCCTGCGCCTGGACCTGGGCCCCGACGCAGACAACGCCGCCCGTTGTGTCGACGCCGCCCTGGCCTGGGCGCTGAAAGCCCATGAACTGTCCTGGATCCTGATCAAGACGCCGGAGACCGACACCACCAGCTACTCCCAGGCACGCAAGGCGATGCGCGAGCATCACGACGGCGAGGTCACCGTCCACGACGCGCCCCTCGTCCAGGCAGTCCACCTGGTACTGGAGGCGGCCGCCGACCAGCAGGGAACCCCCGAGCTGCTGCGCGCGGCCGCGGACGTTCTCGACAAGCTTGTCGGCCACAGCCACATCTGCAACGCGGCGATCTACGGGGTGAGAGCGGACGGCTGGCTCACCCCACGACAGATGTGGGAGCGGGTGTACACCACCACCGACCCCGTCGCCGCTCTCGCAGCGGCGGCCATGCGCACCCTGCGCGACGCCGCCGACATTCCCGACGAAGACGAACTCACCGACGCCGACTGCATGTTCACCCTGCAAGAAGCCGTCCGCTTCGCCTCGGCCGCAGCGGACCTCGCCACCCGCCTGACCGAGACGCTCACCGCCCGACAGAGCTGGCTCGGGCCTGCCACACACTCGGCAGGCCCGAGTCGGCATCGGCCTCGCAGGGTGAGGCCGGCCCTGACACCGCAGGTTCATTCACACCGGCAGACCCGCCTAAGCCATCACCCCTGCGAGGGACGGATGCAGATACCTGTCCGAGATCACAGACCGCTACCAGCGCGGAGATACCCGCCGAATCCGGTGACGACGAGCCCGCACCTTGCCGACACCCTGGGCGGCTCACATCGGCGCCCACAGGTCCAGGGCGTACCGCATCACCTCCCGCACGACCCCGGAGGCGGCCCCCTGGACAACCCACTCGCCCAGCTTCTTCGCCATCCGGACGATCCGGCGTCCAGCCGCCTGCTGCTCCCGTGCCTGCTTCGTGTTCTCCGCCATCTCCTGCTCCCTCGGTCGTAGTCGTGCTGACGACCGCAAGGAAGCCAAGGCGCAGGGGTGTTCAGCGACGGCCCTGAACCCTTGAACCGGGTGTCAGGCCAGGCTGGAGCGGGTGAAGATAGTGTTCAGCGAGGGTTCGGACTGAACAGGGAGACCCATGGGGGAGACGTCGGCGCGTGACCGGCTGGCCGAAGAGCTGCGGAAGCTGAAGGCCGCCTCGGGCCTGACGTACACCCAGATTGAGAGCCAGGCGACGAAGCAGGGCCTGAAGCTGAAGAGGAGCAAGCTCAGCAACTGGTTCAAGGGCACGAACGTCCCCGAGGCGGACGCCTCGTTCGCGCTGCTGGTCCAGCTGCTCGAGGCCCGAGCACGGAAATCGGGGGTGGCCGTGCGCGGCCTGCCATGGTGGCGTGCCCTGCAGAAGGAAGCCGCGGTCGAACGCGACGCGACCGGCCCCCCCCAGGCGTACCGTCAGTCCTGACCGGATGCTCTCAGGCCATTACATACAGCAACAACAGTCCCATTCCAGCCATCGTCAGCGCAGCGACAACCAGGTCCACCGCCACGCAAACCGCCCGGAACTTCCGTCGTGCCAGACCAGCGAGCACAGCCAGCCGCGCCTCCTCCAGGCGCAGTTGCTCCGTGACACTCAACCCGGCAATCGACGCGACCACCGGCCCGATATCGTCCCCCCGCCGCACACCGAGCAACGCTTCAGGCGAACCAACCCGCGGAAGCACGGGACGTAGAGCCCACAACGCCACGCCCACCGCGACCGCCAGCGACACCGACGCCAAGAACAGCGCCGCAGACGAGCCCCATGGCTTCTCCTCAAGGCCACCCAACAACGCCACGCTGGCTGTCAAGAACCCGCCAGCGGCACCGCACACAGCAGTCGCTTTTCCATCCGCACGCTGTAGCTCAACCACCAGCACCGCGGTGGCGCACTGCAGCCGCTGCACCTTCTCCAGGCCTTCTGCCGCCGAGTTGCCTGCAGCCCTCTCCACGAACGCCCCCATTCACGTGCCCGCATCCATGGCTCCGACTGTGCCCTTCTCCTCCACTCGCTTGTGCACACCAACGGGCACTGAGCAAGCGTCGCCGGTCACGCACCACATGCCGGCCACTGGCACGGACCTGTTCCAGAGGGCCTCAACCCGGCCTTTCACAAGGCAGTGCGCCGGTAAGCAGACCGATGGCGCCGCCGCAGAACGTGCCGAGGAATCAGATGGCTGTAGCCTCCGGCCTCGCACACCACGCAGGTGACGGATCAGGCTGCGTCCGGTGCGCGGCGCACGGGCCCACAGCCGATGGCGTGGCCAGGCTCGGGCGGATGCCCAGTGCCTTCGCGATCCGCCGCGTACCTGCAGAGGGGACCTGTCTCACGCCGTCTCAAGGCACTCACCGCCTTTGCGGCCCGTCCCTCACCGCGTCGGCGCGACCATCTGCTGACATCCGGGCTCCGTGCCGGGCCGACGGGCCGCGTCCCGGCGCGGCCCGTTGGCTGTCGTGCAGGCGTTCTGCAGTCTGGATCTCGCCTTGTCGGTCACGCGACGCGGGGCCTGGTCGCCCGCCTGTCGCGAAGTGGCCGACGTTCAGCGGTTTCCACTCCGGCCGAGCAGGATGCTCAGCGTGGTGCGGGCGTCACGACGGCGATCCGGGTCACGGGACAGAACCGCCGCGGCGGCCGCGGTGGCCACGGCCGTGGCGTAGATGAGGGAGAGAGCGGCAGCGGTCGCGGTCGCGTCGGTGAGCAGAGCTGGCAGGGCGGACATGGCATTCCTCTTCCGTAAGGCGTCGTCCGGCGTGCTCGCCGAACGAGTGACACCGTCTGACGTCCAGTGGGTTTCCGGCGATCTGCGATGCCGGACAGAAGAGCCAAGTAGCCTGCTCAGTAAGGGTTTAACGAGTTTCCCGGCGGTTTCCTGCGGATCGGGGCAAGGGGGTGGGGGCGATAGTCGACAGGTCGAAGCGACGGAATTTCGCGAAGGCGCTGAAGGAGCTCTACGAGGCTGCGGGCGGGCGGGAGGTCGGGCTCAGGAAGCTCGTCTCGCTCGGCAGGCGGCACGGCATTGAAGTGTCCGAGAAGCGCCTGAGTGCCTGGATGATCTTCGATGGTGCACGCGGTCCCGAAGCACCCGGCCCCACGTTGACCGAGTACATCGTGCTGCTCACCGCGGACCTGGAGTTACACGCGCAGCGGCGCGACCCCGGTCACCGCGGGCGCAGCCCGGAGGGGTGGCGGCAGCTGCTGCGGGACGCACAGGATGAAGGATCCACCCAACGCGGCGGACGGCCTCGCAGCACTGCCGTGGTGGATCATTCTCCCGCTCCGGAGCCGGAGTTCGTGCTCCCGGGACACCAGTGCCTGGCCGAGGGTATCCGTCTGCCTGACGGGCTCCGGGACCGGGAGGCCGAGCTCGCCGAGCTCGCGGCGTTCGCCACGGACCGAAGCCCTCAGGCTCGCACATACACCTGGTGGCAGGCCGGACCCTGGACGGGGAAGTCCGCGCTCCTGGCCTGGTTCGTACTGCGCAAGCGGCCCGTGGATGTGGACGTGGTCGGCTACTTCATCGCCGACTGGCAGGGCGAAAACGACCGAGCCTCCTTCCTGGACTCCGTGATCAGACAGTTGGCCGTAGTGGCTGGACAGAAGATCCGGGCTCGCGGGCAGTCCCTGGAACGCTTTTACGAGCTGCTCTCTGCAGCTGCTGAGGCTGCCGGTTCCCGCGGACGGACGCTGCTCCTGGTCGTCGACGGGCTCGACGAGGACGAGGGCGCCAGGCCTGGTGGCCGCACCATTGCGGCGCTGCTTCCTGCGAACCCTCCGTCGAACCTTCGGGTCGTGGTCACCGGCCGGCCCAACCCGGCTGTACCGCGCGATGTGCCGGACCCCCACCCGCTGCGTGACCCGTCCATCGTCCGGCAGCTATCCGAAGTTCCCGCGGCCAAGGCCGCGAGGGTCACGGCGACGCGGGAACTCGACCGCCTCATCGAAGACAAGATTGTCGGTATCGAAATCGTCGGGTTCCTCGCTGCGGCGAGGGGCGGGCTACGGACCAAGGACCTGGCCAAGCTGCTCAACATGACGGCGCCTACCGTGACCGTGCGCGACGTCGAAAAACCGCTTCGTTCCATCACCGGTCGCAGCCTGGCCTACGATCACACCCTTCTCTCCTCGGACCGCGCCTACGTCCTTGGCCACAAGGAACTGCTCGTAGCCGCCCTTGAGGAACTCGGTGACATTGCTCCATACGAGGAGCGTCTGTGCGTCTGGGCCGACGACTGGCATGCGAAAGGCTGGCCGGAGGAAACCCCGCCCTATCTCCTGCACCACTGTGGCGGCCTCCTCCAGCGGACCGGCGACACGGCACGACTGACCGCCTACGCTCTCGACGCGAGGCGGCAGCAGCGTCTCGTTGCCACCGCCGCCGCGGACATTGCCCTGCAAGATCTTGACCGGGCCGCCGAGGCTGTTACTGGCGACAGTCCCGCCGATCTCGAAATCCTGGCTGCGGTGGCCGCCTCCCGCGACCTGATCTCCGCCGCGGCATGCCCCCTGCCCCGCGCGGTTTCCCGAGCCCTCGCCCGCCTCGGTGATGTTCCCCGTGCCCAAAGCCTTGCGCTGGCCTCCCCGGGCCCGGCAGGCAGGGCTTACGCGCTCGCCGACACCGCCCGGACACTGTCCGCCTCGGGCGACTGGAAAGCCCGGGACGAGGCTCGTCGCCTGGCCCGCGAGGCAGAGACCTGGGCACGTACTGCACTGCGTGAAGCAGACTCGCAGCACGGCGGTATCGATGTGGCCGAGAGCGGTGCCGCAGCCGCCTGTGCACTCATCGAGTCGGGCCAGCCGGAAACGGCGATGGACCTGCTGCAGGCGGCCGCGTGCGATGCCTGGGACTATCTTGACGCGGCAGCCGCCTGCCTTCCGCATGATCCACAACTCGCGGAGAAGTTGTGGGACGAGGCCGAACAGCGGGCCGAGCACGTGCACCCCTGGCATGCTCCTCCGGAAGATCCCGAATCAGCCGTCCATGTTTGGACGGAGATCATCCGTGCCGCCCCCGACAGGGTCGAGCGCGTATGCGATCTGATCCATGCCCATGGCGCAGCCCAGGACGCCAGCCCGGGCCAGCGAGCCGCGGCGTCGACGGCGCTGATCACATACAGGCCCGAAGCGGCCGCCGAACTTGCCGAGCAGGCTCGCGCAGAGCTGGCCGCCATGCTGCAAGCACCTGGCGGGGCCGGCTACGACCCCATGCTTGCGACCACCCTCGACCTGGTGGTCCAGGCGCTGACCGACACCGGCCGCCCGGCCGAAGCCGAGAAGCTACGCGCGGACGTTCCGCAAGAGGCCCTCACCGACCCCATCGAGTTCGACTTCAAATTTGCTGGCATCGACGAGGACCGCGATCAGGACGACGCCCCCTCCGCCGCACACCTGGCTCAGGAGGCATTGGAACTGGCCGAATGCGGCAGAAGCGAGGAAGCCCGCAAGCGGCTGGAAGCAGCTCTGCGGCGTCACGCCGCAGCCGCAAGACGGACAGGCGGTGTCCGCTGGCTGGTGCTGCTGGCCGGGGCTCTGGCGGCCGACGGCACCTCCAACGCGGAAAACGCCGCAGACCAGCTCATCGGCCTGCTCAGCGACTCAGCCGACCGCGCACGAGCCTACGCCTCCGCCGCCATGGCCAGCGCGGAGACCGGGGCCTTCGCTCCAGCACTCCGTCTGGCCCGTCAGGCCGCCCAGGAAGCAGAGACGCTACGCGACTCCGCTGTGGCCGAAAGAATCCTTGCGGCACAGGCTCTTGCCCACGCCGGAGACACTCAGGCCGCCCAGGACCTCTTCACCCGGACAGGCTCCCCGAACTCCAGCAGGGTGCAAAGCCCGCATCAGAGAAAAGAGCTCTTCCGCGGTTGGTTCGCTGTTATGAAGGGGCTGCGGAACCATGAACCAGCCGCAGTCGCGCGCCGCATTGACCAGAGACGAGAGAAAATCACCCAGGACTGGGCTCATGACACGGCGCGTCTTCTGCAGGCCTTGGCCGAACTTCTGCCTCTGGTGCCGGACTCCGATCCTGGGTGCCGTGGCCGGATCCTGGAAGCCGTATACGCGGCAGGGCTCTCACCGAGTGCGCCGCCCGGCCAGTGGCAACCAGAGAACCGTCTGATCTGGGCCCTGCTGCACCCCGCCGGGGCCACGGAAGAACAGACCCGCATTCTTGTCCGGCTGACGAGGTCCAGCCTGTCCGAATGGGAAAACGATCCCTACGAAAGGGCCCAGGCCAGTGCCGCGCTGGTCCGGGCCGCGATGGGCGACCTCGATCACGCCCAGCGGGTCGCTGAGACAATAGACGCCCCCTCCCTGCGCGCGAGCACGTACGCCGCCTTGGCCGGCCACATCACGCGAGTTCCGGCCCCTTTGCCGACCACCTACGAGACGCTCGTCCCGCACCCGCATCTACCGCTGCTGCGCGCCCTTGCCCTGATGCGCCTACCAGGTGATGCCGCCCTTGATGAGGAAGCACCCGTCATGCGGGCTGCCCAATCCTTCGCGCGCCGGGCCCTGACCACCGGGGAGGACTGGCACCAGGCCCTGCCCGTGCTGGCACGCCTGGCCCCGGCGGCGGTCCAGCGGATCCACGCACTGGCTTCCGCCCACCTTGGCCTTTGACGGATAACAGGAGTCCACTTCGTTCGCCAGCGGCTGTCGTGAGGTCGAGTGTGCCGTCCGTGAGCGTCTGACGGCCGGTGGAACCTCTGCGGGGGACCTGCGAGAGTGCACAGGACGGGCCCTGTGAGGACCGAAGCAACTCGTCAGCATCCTGTGAAGACATAGCCCATCGGAGTGGACCGCGCCAGCAAGGGTCCGCCCGGCCACCGGGCACGACTACGGTTTCGCCGCAGGGAGCCAGCACTCACGTGGCACCGCCCGATCGGCAGTCACGAGAAGCCGAAGGGTTCGGTGCCTACAGGCGACAGCCCACTGAAACCAACGCCGTACGTCGCTCGGCCGCCGGCCTGTCGGATCGGCAACGACCGAAAGTGCGAGGCGGGCGCTCACGCCAAGTGGAGCAATGCAGCCTTGTCAGACGCGGCAGTTCATGCCGTTGGTGACTTCGCGAAAGCTGGCGATCACGGGGTTTGCCATGGATTCGCGGTAGACAACGACCACTCGTCCGTAGGGCCAGGTGATGTCGGTGCGCATTTTCTCGTTGCCGAGGCTGCAGCCGGTGTACATCATGCTGCGGTGTAGGTCTGTGTAGTCGCCGCCGTTCTCCCACACTGTGGTCGAGGGGCCGACAGTGAGGAACATGGTCTGGGCCTCAGGGTTGAACGTCACCTGTACTCCCTCAGGCAGTGCCCACTCGTCGCGAAGGAACCCCTGGAGTTCTTTGTTGATGGATGCGGCGATGCCGCGTTCGGAGGAGGTCATCGCATCGCGGGCGGCCGACCACTCTGTGATGGTGGGCTGAGCGTAGTCGCTGCGCGTGTAGGCGGGCTGAGGTTCGGCCGTCGCAGTAACGGTGGCCTTCGGTGTGGTGGCGGTGGGACTGCTGGCCGCAGTGACGGCTGCTGCAGTACGTGCCGGGGGCACAGAACTTGCGGGGGGAGCGGAAGAGGGGGTGGCGGGCGTAGAGGACACCGATGGTGAAGCAGACGGGAGTGCGGACGCCGCGGCAGCCGAAGGCGCCTGCCGTCCCAAGGCTGTGGACGCGTAGACGGCCGTGGCGGCAATGGCCAGAACGGCGGCCGCGGCTGCGGCGATGTATCCGGCTTTGCGCGCCCGGCCCTGGCCTCTGCCGGTCGGCCAGGTCTCTTCGGGAACGGCCGGCAGAGTCCAGTGAACGGAATCCAGGCCGTCGGGCGGCACGGGTGCTGAATCGTCCTGGGCCAGGATCTGTGTGTTCTCCTCGGCGAGTAGAGCTCTGCAGGCACTGCTCAGACACGTTGCCGTGGGGCGGTCACCTGCCTCTTTCGACATCGCATCCGCCACGAGGAGAGCAAGGGCTTCAGGCAGGCCCGCGAGATCGGGATCCTGCGACATCACACGGAAGGCGACAGTGTCTGGAGCTCCGGTTCCGAACGGGTGACGACCGGTCCCGGCATAGGCGACGAGCGCACCCCAGGCGAAGACATCGGACTCAGGTCCGACGCTGCCCGTGCGGTACTGCTCGGGGCTGATCCAGCCCGGCGTGCCGGTCAGCATCCCCGTCCGGGTGACCGAGGTCCCGTCAAAGGCGTGTGCAATCCCGAAGTCGAGAAGACGAGGCCCGCTGGGGGAGAGGACCACGTTGCCCGGCTTGATGTCACGGTGAATCACACCGGCCGCATGGACCGAAGCCAAAGCGGCGGCGGCGCCGGCGGCGAGCGCGAGAAGCACGGCACCCCGTAGCGGGCCGTGCGCGGCAATGTGCTGCTGCAGCGTCGAACCCGGTATGTAGGGGGTGGCAAGCCAGGGACGCTCGGCTTCACAGTCGGCCGCGACCACCGGCACGAGACACGGCCCGCTCACCCGGCTTGTCAGCGCCACCTCACGCCGGAACCTGGCACGGAACTCCTCGTCACAGGCCTGAGCCGGATGGACGACCTTCACGGCCAGACGATCACCGTCAGTATCCAGAGCGGCGTAGACGGTCCCCATCCCCCCGGTTCCCAGGCGGCCCACTATTCGGTAAGGACCCACGCGCGCCGGGTCCCCGGCAAGCGCAGGCAGAATGCGGGCAGTCACGTGGGTTCCCTCTCTGGCCGGGCGTATGGCGATGGATCTTACGTGCCACCCCCGAACGGACGGTCATCCGTTCATGTGGAGCATGTCTGGCTGGAGATGCCGCAGGAGGAACTGCTTCGGGAGCACCGGGCTCCGACAGCCCGTGGCCAAGGCTCCCTGGCCCAGGACGTCTCCGTGACCGAAGGACACGGCGTGCGGCCACCCCTTTCCAACGGCCCGGTCGAGGATAAATCCAAGGTTAAGTGAGCGTTTGATTCTCGGTTGTCTGTTTCGCTTGTGGTCAGGTGTCGCGCCAGTTGGGTGTGTTCTGTTGGGTGAGGCGTCGGGTCATGAGGT
>NZ_JBHYKM010000133.1:0-19574 GCF_042741435.1 Streptomyces sp. NPDC058955
CAGCCCCAACGAATACGAACGCCGACACCACGCGGCTAAGCTCACACTCGCCGCGTGATCACCGAAGCGTGTCCACCATCACGGGGGAAGGCCCGACTGCCGACCGTGTAGGGCTGGCCGCCGACACACTGGCGCAGATGACGTATGACCAGCTGATCCACGGCATCGATCACTCCGAACTCGCCGTCGCTGAGATCTACCCACAGATCTGGGACTCGCCGACGTCGCTGGACTGGGCCCGAGACCTGTTCACCCCGCTGACGGAGTTCTTCCAAGCCGCGGCCTCGGATGGCCACGCCATGGTCATCTGGCTCGACTGAGGGCCCGTCCCGCCGGTCTGGACGTTGACCGGCAAGCTTGCCAGCGCTTCGACACAGGGCTCGGAAGCCTTCCGTAGCCCGCGCCCAGGTGGCGGCAACTGGCGAAATCGCCCGCGCGGCAACCGTTTCAGTAAGTCGGTCCGGGCCCTGACGTCCCCGACCGGCTTCCGTCCGATCAGTGGGCCCGTACCGCCGCCGGCCTGACGGCCGCGAGAGAGGGGACCGCTGCTCCGACACGCCTCGGCCCGTGCCGCGTACCGGCAGACGTCCGGCGCGCCGCGTCTTCCAGCTTCCCTCCTGCGCGCCGAGGATCCCACCCGCGGGAAAGGTGCCTGGTCGCGGGTCACACGCGACATTGGCAGCCTTGCCGGCACCGACCTGGGCCAGATCACCCGGAGTGTGAGTACAGGCTCGGCCAGATCCTGTACCGCCCGGACCTGGCCGACGGCTGTCTCCGGCACCCGCCTCGGGTGCACGGCCGACCATCGTTCAGTCGCTTCACGCCACCAGGAATGCCATGGCAGGGGCCAGCCCTTCGTCGTAGGGTCAGCCGATATGGCCGCTAGTCACCACGACAAGCACGTGTGTCCCACACTTGAAACCGGCGTCTCTCAACTGACGTTGTGTGCCCTCACCGCTGAGCGAGCCGCCGAATATTACGCACTCATCGACCGAAATCGTGAACATCTCACCCAGCACGGCGACTACCAGACGCTGGCCGCCTCGGACTACAAGACAGCACATGCCGAGCTGCTCAACGACCCCAGCCCGTCCCTCCGCCGCGGCATCCTCCTTCACGGCGCCCTCATCGGACGCGTTGACCTTGTTGCCGTCAACCCACCCAAGTACGGCCTCGGATACTGGCTCGACCACGAGGCAACAGGACATGGGTACGCCACTGCAGCCTGCCGCGCGCTGATCGAGTACGGAGCCGCTGTGCTGGGTGCCACCGACGTCTTCGCGGGCGTCACCCACGGAAACTGCAAGAGCAGCACCGTGCTGACCCGGCTCGGCTTCGAGGTCGCCGAGGTCTTCGAGACCTACACCCGATACCACCGAGCCCTCAGTTCCTGACCCTGGGCATGTCCCGCGTAACGGCATGCTCGGACCGAGTCCTGCCCGGGGTCTCCCAGACGAGCCGCGCCCGCCCGTCGTCCGCCGTCCCCGGGCCCCGGTGTCGACGCCGCCCCCGTGTCCCCGGCCAGGACGCCGTCGCCGGTACGACGCACCCCGTGACCGCGGCGACCGCCGATCTCCGCATGACCCGCACCGCCCCCCGTGGTTCTGTTCGGCCTAGGAGGTCACTCCCGCCGCTCTGCTTCCCCGTCCGCCCGCGCCCGAGTCACCGCTGCCGCTGCCAGGAGCGCGTCGGCCGTCGCCGGGTCGGCCGGGAGGAAGGCTTCGAGCTTCAGCTCGGAGAGGGTCACGTCGACGGCGGTGGCGAAGCTCGTGACGGTCGTCATGAGGCGGAGTTCGCCGTACGGGGAGCGCAGGCGCAGCGGCACCGCGAACCCGAGGGCCGCCCCGGACGGGTCCGGGGCGGGGACGTATCCGGCGAGTTCGTC
The DNA here is from genome assembly GCF_042741435.1 of Streptomyces sp. NPDC058955. Taxonomy (NCBI): domain Bacteria; kingdom Bacillati; phylum Actinomycetota; class Actinomycetes; order Kitasatosporales; family Streptomycetaceae; genus Streptomyces; species Streptomyces sp. NPDC058955. The sequence goes on from NZ_JBHYKM010000133.1 coordinate 1,886, forward strand.
GCGGAGTTCCGCCAGGTGGCCGAGGCGGGCCAGGACGTGGCGGGCCCACTCGGCGAGGTTGAGGACGCGGGGCGCGATGCCCCGGGGGTGCAGGGCAAGTCGGTAGACGTTCGCGCCCGGGCCGAGGAGTTCGGGGGCGGCGCCCTCGGCGAGCAGGTCGAAAGCGGTGTTGGCGGCGATCAGGCCGCCTCCGCCGTCGACGACCAACGCCGGGTAGGGAAGGTGCCCGCGGAGGATGTGGTCGAGGGCCGTACGGACGGGGGCCAGCGCCGGTCCGTGGAGCGGGGTCTCAGGGTGGGCGGGGGCGTAACCGGCGTGCAGCAGCAGCTCGTTGCGCTCTCGGAGAGGCAGGTCCATCGAGTCGGCCAGGCGCATGACCATGTTCCGGCCGGGTGAGGACCTGCCGGACTCGATGAAGCTGAGGTGGCGCTGGGTGGTGCCCGCCCGCAGCGCGAGGTCGAGCTGGCTGAGGCGGCGGCGGGTGCGGTGCTCGCGGAGGGCGCGGGGGAAGTCCACGGTCCTGTTGTAACGGTGGGCGGGCCTCCGGACCATTCCCCCGAGGGAATTGAGCCGGACCGTCGCCACCGCCGACGATCCCCGGCATGGACATCGGTGTACTGCTTCCTACCGGATCCGCCCAGTGGGGACCGGCCGACGACCCCCGGGACCTGGTCGCCTTCGGGCGCCGGGCCGAACGGGCGGGCTTCTCCTCCCTCTTCGTCAACGACACCCTGATCGGCCCGCGCATCGAGGCGCTGACCATGCTGGCCGCGCTAGCCCCCGCGACGCAGGCCGTGACGCTGGGGACGGCAGCGCTGCTACCGCACCTGCGCCGGCCGGTGCAGGCCGCGCAGTCCCTCGCCTCGGTCGACCTGCTGTCCGGCGGCCGGCTCGTCGTGACGGTCGGCGCCGGTTTCCCCGGCCGCTTCGGCCGGCCCCTCTACGCGCTGTCCGAGCTGCCGTGGGCGGGGCGCTTCGCGCGCCTGGACGAGACCGTCGCCCTGTGGCGGGCGGTGTGGGACGGCGCGGCCTCCTTCCACGGCGCGTTCCTGCGGTTCGACGGCATCCCGGCCGTGACGAGGCCTTACCGGGCGGGCGGGCCGCCCGTCTGGCTCGGCGGGGCCACTCCCGCAGCCCTGGCCAGGACCGGCCGCTCGTACGACGGCTGGCTGCCCTATCCGCCCGACCCCGGCGACTACGCGTGCGGGCTCCGCGCGGTCCGGGCGGCGGCGGCCGGTGCCGGACGCGCCGTCGGAGACGTCACGCCCGCGCTGTTCGTCTCGGTGCGCGTCGACGACGACCCCGAGCGCGGCCGGCGCGCGCTGGACGCCTACGCGCGGGCCACGTACGGCATGCCGCTGGAGGAGCTGGAGAAGGTCCAGGCCGTCGTCACGGGCTCCGCCGAGCAGGTGCTCGAGCGGCTGACGCGGTACGCGGCCGCCGGCGCCCAGCACGTCGTCGTCCGCCTCGGCGCCTTGGACCTGCACGCCCAGCACGAACAACTCGACCGGGTCGCCGACCTGCTCCCCGCGCTCCGGGGCGAATTTCTGGTGAGGCCCTAACCAGGGTGGCGCGCCCCGCACCGGAGCAGTTGCCGAGATGCTGCGCGAGGCCCTGGGACCGTCGCGTCCAGGGCCTCGCGCGGTGCGGCTCAACGGCCGGATGCCGGCATCACGCCCGCCCATTCCATGCCCAGCGCGGCGAGGGCGGCGCGCTGCTCCGCGGTGAGCCTGTCCTGTCGGCTCTTGGTGTGTTCGAGAGCCACACGCCCAGCTTCACCGGCACTGGCTGGCTCAGCCTCTCCGTTGCCCGTGATCTCCACGACCGTGGTGCGCGGCCCGGGCCGCTGTCCCGGGCCGCCCTCCCCGTTCCGGATGCTGCCTACGGCTTGCGTCCGCACCACGCCACGAGGCGGTCGATGGCCGGCGCGTCGGCGTCGACGTCCACCGCGGGCCCGAACGGCGCACCGTCACGCGGCCCGGCGGGCAGCCCGCGCTCCATGGCGGCGTGCGAGATCGCCACGAGTTCGGGGTCCCAGTCCGGGAACTGCCCGGTCGCGGTGGCCATGTCCCAGGTGTGCACGGTGAATTCCGAGGTCCAGACGGCTGCGGCGGCAGCACCCGGCAGGTTACCGAACGGCAGTGTCAGGATCCGGCCCAGGATCGCGGGATCCGCCCACGCCGCCTCGACCTCACGCACCGCGGCGTCCCAGGCCTCTTGCCATGCGGTGTCCGCGAGGTCGTCGACGACCGTCGGGAGAGTCGTCACGTCGCCACCGCGCCCGGCGAGGGCGATCCGGCGCAGCACGGCGACGAGGTGCCCGGTCAGCCGCCGGACGGTGAACTCGGTGCAGGGCGTGGGCCCGTCGAACTGCTCGGGCCGGACTGCGGCGACGGTGCTTCCGGCCAGCGCGATTGCCTTCAGCAGGCTCTGACGAGGGTCGTCGGTGGCGTGAGGGGTGACGGTGGACCGCGGGGTGTTCTCCATGTGTGTCATGACTTCATCCTGGAAGCCGAACAGGTCATCTCCTGGCCTCTTTCCGGAAGAGGATGCCGCCATGAGAGCTGATCGCCTGGTGGCAACCCTGCTGTTCCTCCAGTCACGCACCCGTGTGACCGTGGCCGAGGTCGCCGCCGAACTCGAAGTGTCGCCGCGGACCGCACGCCGCGATCTGGAGGCCCTGTCCATCGCCGGCATCCCCGTCTACTCGCAGCGCGGCCGAGGCGGCGGCTGGTCGCTGGTCGGCGGCGCCCGTACGGACCTCACCGGGCTGACCGCCGAGGAGATCAGGGCGCTGTTCCTGCTCGCGGGCCCTTCGTCAACGACGCCCGAACTCCGTACGGCATTGCGCAAGCTGGTACGTGCGCTGCCCGCACCCCTGCGTGCGGGCGCCGAGGCCGCTTCGCGAGCCGGCCTCACCGACGCCACGAACTGGTCACGCGCCGAGGTGACGGCCACCGGGCCGCACCTCGACGCGCTCCGGCGGGCCGTGGTGGACGGGATCCAGGTGCGGCTTGGGTACGCAGGGCCCGGCAAGCCCGCGGGCGTGCGAACCGTCCATCCGCTCGGGCTCGTGACCAAGGCCGGTCACGACTACCTCGTCGCCGAGACGGAGCGGGGCCTGCGGACCTTCCGGCTCAGCCGGGTCACCTCGGTCCAGGCAACCGGCGAGCCCGTCGTACGGCCGCCCGACTTCGATCTGCCCACGGTCTGGCGTTCGTTCGCCGCGCGCTTGGAGGAGCGGCTGTACGCGGCGACGGTGCGGGCCCGGGCCGAGCCGGGTGCCATGGCGATTCTGGAGCGGCTGTTCGACGGGCGCCTGCACGTCGGTCCGATGCTCCCCGACGGGTGGACGGAGATACGGGTCGACGGGCCGACCCCGGAGGTCGTCGCGACACAGCTGGCCGGGCTGGGGGCACGCATCGAGGTGCTGGATCCGCCGGAGGCAAGGGACCGGCTCGCACGTCTGGCGGTCGAGCTGGCCGGTGTGTACGGGCCGCCAGGCTCCTCCTGAGCAATGGGCCAGGACCAGCAGCGCCCGGCGGCCCGGCGTGATGCGGCGCCACCGAGTTCCGATCTCGCGACCGTGGGTGGCTGGGCGCCGGGCGATCGGTCGGGTCAGGGATCTGGTGCGGCCGGCGGTGCGCTGGTGGAGGGAGGGGGGCGTGGCGTGGGAGGGTGCCGGGTGTGTGGTGTTGGAGGTCGAGGTTGCTTTCGCTGTCGGTGATGTCGACGCCGGGGTGATACCACCACAGTCGCCATGCTCGTGGCGTACTCGCCGCCACGCTCACCATGGGTCCTGCCTCTGTGGGGGAGTGGCATGCTGGGTGTTTTGGCCCCGCCAGTGCTCCCCGTAGACGCGGGGACGCCTTCCACCGAGTGGACCAGGCCGTCGCCACCATGCACAACCTCGTCGGACGCGGTGGCGGAACAACGGTCGAACCCCACTTCTGCCTGCCGAAGCCGGACCTTTTGCAAGACGCTTTGGCTAGGAGGTGGGCAGAACCTCCAGGGACCAGGCGCCTTCGGCGTCCGTGAGCCGCACCAGTACGGGGCCTTCCGGCAGCCGCAGCCGGTATTCCGGCTGCTTGTACGACTCGCTGACGAGCACGTCGGCGTCCCAGATGCCACGGGACCGGGGTGCGTTGCACTCCACCTGGAAGTAGGGGAGCTCGTGTTCCGGGCGCAGTCGGGCGCGCAGCTCGGCGGCGGGCCCCGTGTGAAGCAGCACGTCCCGTCCCCGGCCCGTTGCCCCGCGGCCGAGTTCCTCGATCACGCTCACCGGTCGGAACGTGATCTTCCATGCCCGGTCCGTGGCGTGGACCCGCAGTCGGATCGGGCCGCTGCCGTCGTGCCGTCTCAGGGTCCGGCCCCGGAAGTCCTTCAGTCTCGTGTGGGCGAGCAGGTCGAGGCCGGGCCTGTCGTCCACGGACTCCACCATGAAGGAGCCGTCGCCCGACCGTTCCGTGTCGACCACGTAGAAACCGGTCGGCAGGGGCTCGTCGACGGCGAACTCCTGCGAACCGCTGCCCTCCAGGACGAACTCCGGGAAGTCCTCGCCGAAGAGTCCGGCGGCGGAGGACGGCTCCCCGAACGGGCGGGCGGAGGGATCCGCCTTGGTCAGGCGGAACGGCTCGGCCGGCGTGGGGGCGGGCGCTTCGGGAGCGGGGCCGGCCGGGACGGACACGTCGGATGCCAGAGCCGGGGCAGGGCTGTGCGCCGAGCCGGCGGCCGGCGACGGGACGAGTCGGCCGGGCAGCGGGGCAGGCCGCGAGGCCGAGGCCCCGGAGGCGGAGACCTTGGCGACGCCGGCGATAAGCACGGGCCCAGCACCAGGTCCAGGATCGGACCCGGGGCCCGGATCGCGGGCTCCCTCCAGCGCCTCGCCCGCGATGCCGTGGTCCTCCGCGAGCCCGGTGAGCCCGGAGTCGTACCCCTGCCCCACCGCGCGGAACCGCCACGCGTCGCCGCGCCGGTAGAACTCGCCGAGGACGAACGCCTTCTCGGTCGTCGCGCCCTCGACCACGTACAGGGCCAGCAGCTCCCCCGTACCGGCGCCGACCGTCCGGACGAGCAGTCCGGGCACCTGTCCGAACGTCCCCTCGCCGCTGGAGGCGGTGATCACGATCCGCTGGACGCCGGGATCGACACGCGCGGTGTCGATCTCCAGCCAGTCGGCGACACTCCCGTCCTCACCCGCCACCTGCCCGAGGAAACGCACCGCGCCAGAGGTGTGCGCTCGCCTCTGACGGACGACCAGGTCGCCGTCGCCCCCGACCCGGCCCGTCGCGTCCACGAGCAGCGCGGCGACCTCGACCTCCGGCACTCCGCTGCCGGCCGCCCCCCCGGGCGACCGCGACCTTCCAAACCTGCCCGGGTACCGGCAGGTTTTCCCCCTTGATGATCTGCGTCACCGCGTCATGCTGACACGTGCTCCAGGCCAAGTCGACCTGGGCGTCGGGCAGACTGCGGGTCACAAGGCCTGCTGCGTCTGCGGGGGAGGTGCCCTGTGCCAGAGGCTCCGCTGGTTCCCGTTCGTGTGGGGAAAGTGAGTCAGATCCGGCTCTCGTGATTTGAGTCGGTATCTGGCCGGTCGGGCCCGCCCGCTCCTTGTAGCTCGACGTGGTCGGGGAGGCCTTCGCCTCGGACTTCTGGACGGGCCCCGATCGTGTCGGCTCGGGGCGTGGCGAGATTCTGGTGTGTGCTGGCTGTTCAGGACGCCCGGTCTGCATCCTCCCAGTGCCGGCCTCCGCGTCGGACGGCATGGCGGCCTCGTCCGCCTGCCTGGTCGGCCGTGTCGTAGCAGAAGACCTCGCGGGTCGGGATGTCGGAACGTGCCTGAGCGCCCTGCAGGAGGCGGTGACGACCGGCACGAGAGCCTGTGCGATACGCATGTTGTTGCTCCTGTGGTGTGGTTCGCGACTAGACACAGGAAGCTGACAGTGCGTTCACGGTCGATCACTTGTGCGTGATCTACCACGGCGATTCTTCGACTCTCTTACTTTGAATGTTTGATCTCGTGTGGCCGTCAGCTTGGGTGTAGTTGGCCCTATCCCTCCTGGCTTCTCACGGAGTCTGGCCGGCGTCGTCGACGATGCCGCTGGCCACGATTGCTACGGAGGACACGACTGTGCCCGCCTTGCCCCAGGCGCTGTCCGCGAGCAGTACGGTCCGCTCGCCCAGGAGGCGGGACGTGTTCTCGTCGAGGATCCATTCCTTGCGCTCGCCGGCGTGGGTGCGGGCGACGGCGACTCCGCGTCGTCCTGCGGCATCGACGGCGTCGGGCGCGACTTCGACGCCGGGGATGAGAGCGGCGGCCCGGTAGAGGGCAGCGGTGAGTTCGGGACTGGTGGCACCGCTGCGGAGCAGGTCGCCGATGGCGACGAAGGTCTGCTGATCTGGTCCCGTCGTGGAGTCCGAACCGGCGCCGTGGTTCTTCTCGGCATCGTCGCGGATCATCCTCAGCAGGGCTTGGGAGTCGGTCGGCAGGGTGGCCAGCAGACGGTAGGTCGGTGAGTTGAGGTTCCCCCCGCCCTCGGAGCCCGGCAGCAAGGTGTCCCTGCCCTCCTTGCGCTGCAGTGTGTTCTCGCTGCCGTCCACTGACGTCCACCGCTCGAGATTCTCGCTCTCCCGCAGGAGATCCATCTGCCCGTTCTGGTTCTCGGACAGCGCTGACGTGTGGCCGACCGTCTTCACGTACACGTACTGCCCGGCGCGCGCTTCCTTCTGAGGCATCGTGTTGGCGGCCAGGGCAGCCCTCTCGAGCAGTTGGACGGATGCCGCGGTCGCCGGGGATACCTGTACTCCACCCGGAGTGCCAGAGCTGATGCCGAGAACGACGACGGCGGCGGCACCAGCGGCCACAGCGGTTCCCAGCATCAGGACCATCCACCCACGAAGCCGCGGGGCGGGGCGGCGGGACCGAGCCCGGTCCTGGCGGTCGATCTCGCTCAGGAGATGCCGGCGGCGGGCCTCCATCCGACCGGTCGGGAGTTCCGGGATGGACGGCGCCGGCAGCGCCTCCTGTGCCTGCTCACGCTGCTCCGCGTTCATCGAGTCCCCCTCCTGTGGGAAGCGCGGGATGGGGCCACCCCGCTATCTGGTACGTGTCCGCTGCGGCGCTGCGGTTCCGTACTTTGTGCGACGACTGCCAGTTCCTCCTCGACGAGTCCGTACAGCTTTCCCCTGGCCCTGGAAAGCCTCGACCGTACGGTGCCGACCGGAACCCCCAGCGCTTCGGCGGCGGCTGCGTACCCGAGGTCGGACCAGACGACCAGGGTGAACACCTCGCGTTCGGTCCGCTTCAGGCGCCGCAGCGCCCGGGATACGGCGGCCAGGCGCTGGCCGTCAGCTATCTGCCTGACGACTTCGTCGGAGAAGTCGGGCAGTGGCTCCGGGGGAGGCAGCCGGGACATCGCTTCCCGGTGCCTGCGGGCTGCCCGGGCGGTGTTGCGCATCACGTTGCTCGCGATGCCCAGCAGCCAGCCGCGGACGCTGCTGACTTCCCGTGCCAGTTTGTGTCGTAATCGCCATGCCTCGAGGAAGGTGAGGGACATGACGTCCTCGGCGGCGATCCGGTCGCCTGTCGTCCGGACGGCATGGGCGTAGACGATTCGTGCGTGCTCGTCAAAGATCTCGGCGAACGCGGCCCGGTCTCCGGACCGGATCCGTTCATTCAAGGGGGACTCCACAGCGACAAGTGTCCGCACACCCGCATCGGTTCCACTTACGGCACCGGAAAGTGATCACGATCACGTGTTCTGGTGCGGCTAGTGTTCGAATGCAGTCGTCGAGGGCTTGGCCGATCGGCGCCTGGATTCGCGGACCCGCGGTCTGCTGCGCTTGAACCAAGGCTGGCCGCACGGCTGCTGTACGGCCAAGCAGAGGAGCGGGGGCTTGGCTCTGGCGCTGGTGGATGGAGGTGAGGGCCTGTGTGTTCGCTTGTCGGCGTGTCGACCATGCCGACGGTGGCTTACCACCGTGCTTACCAAAGTCTGCTTCCCGCCCGAGCGGGGATGGTCCCGAGCAGGAGTGGCGCGGCCTCAAGCGTTACGCCTGCTCCCGTACACGGGCCATGCAGGTTCCCTGCTCCCCGCGCGCGGGGCCCCTCGGACCCGCCGACGACCTCAAGTGGGTGTACCTGCTCCCTGCATGCGCGGTAATGGCCCCACCGCGTCGGAGATCGACGTCGCGCCTGAAGCTGCTCCCACTGCCAGCAGCCCGTCACCATCGGCGTCCTGCTCGCACACCGCAAGCCGCCCGGCCGTCGGTTCCCACCGGCCTTGCCGGTGTCGTCCCGCTCCGCATGACTCCGTGTGCACCGTCGACCGGTCGGCAGCGGCGAAATCCGGCTGCCGACGCAGGCCGTGATGGCAGAGTCTGCCCATGGTCTTCCTGCGTTGCGAGGCGGTCGGGTGGGTCGATGACGAGCCCCAGCCCGGCCTGGTCGAAGTCCGCTTCACCGACGCCCATAACCAGCAGTGGACCTTCATCGACAAGTGGCCCGTCTTCAGCGGTGAGGACCTGCACCCCGGCTCCAGCTATCCCGTCGAGGTGGGCATACTCTGCGACGTCCTGGCCGGCGGCAACAGCTCGGGCACGGCGGACACGGTCAAGATCTTGGTCGCTCCCTGGGGACTGGAGTCACTCGACGGACGCATTGAGTTCGAAGTGCGGGCTCATCAGTTGACGACCAGCTGAGGTCCACGATCACAGACCCGGCCACCTTGACGGTCGGCGGGGCCCGCGCATGCTTCTTGCTCCCCACCTTCCTCACACCGTTCAAGCAACAACAAAGTGAGGCGAAGAGCGACGCTGGTCGGTGACTGCCGATCAGGGGGGGGGCGGGGCCCGCCATACTCACGCGTCCGGCCCCTCTCCGCACTCTGACGGAGGGGGGCCGGGGAAGCGGCGGTACGGCTGGTGTTGCCTACTCGGGCACGATGGTGTGCGCGGAGACGTGCTGGGTGCCGCCGGTGATGCCCTCGGCGGCGGTCAGGCCGAGCGCGAGCAGCGACAGCACGCCGAGCGCGAGTGCGAACGTGCGGATCATGTCGGTTCCCCTTGGTGTTACGGAAGGTTGATGACGTTGCCGGCCTGGACGCTGGTGTCGGCGGCCGACACCAGCGTGACGGCCCCGGCGGCGAAGCCGAAGGCCGCCACGGCCGCGGCGACGGCGCACAGGAAACGGGTCTTGACGCTCATGGTTCCCCCTGCCCTACGGATGGTTGGTGACGGTGCCGGCCGTGACGGCGGTGTCGGAGTCCGACAGGAGTGTGGTGGCTCCGAGGGCGAGGCCGAAGGCGGCCACGGCCGTGGCGAGGAGCGCGGCGACGCGGGTCTTGATGCTCATCAGGGCTCCTGCGCTCACGGCAGGTTGACGACGTTGCCGGCCTGGACCGTGAACTGCGGGGCCTGCTCCCCGAACGAGGACGTGGTGCCGAGCGCCAGGAAGGCGGCGGCGAACGCCGTGGCGACGACCGCGACGATGCGCTTCTGGAAAGTGGTCATTGTGGTTCCCCTGTAGTGTGTGGGTCGTCGTCAGAGGCGCGCACACGTAGCGCCGATATTGGCGTACCAGCGCCAGGAGACGACGTTGCGGGTGTTCGGGCCGTAGATGCCGTCGGCCGAAAGGCCGTGCTGTGACTGAACGGTGCGTACGGCGGCTTCGGTCTTGGCGCCGTAGACGCCGTCGATGCCACCCGTGTCCAGGCCGTGGCAGATGGTCAGGGCCTGCTGGAGTTCGGTTACCGCCTCACTGCTCGCACCGCGGCTCATGACGCAGGAGGTCGATCCGCCGCTGGTAGCGGGCACGAAGGTCCAGTATCCGTTGCGCTCGGCACTTACCGAGCTGCCGCAGTAGCCGTCGGCAGCCGAGGCCGCGGGGGCAGCGGCGATCGTGCCGACGATCACGGCGGCGGCCGCGCCCACAGCGGAAAGGGTGCGCTTCACAGTGCTGTCAACTCCGTCGAGGTTCATGATGCTTCGTGTCAGTGCTTGCCGGCAGGCCAAGCGTTCCACTGCCGTGCAACGGATAGCCAACGGCTCGCTAACGGGCGACTCCTTCCGGCAGGCCGTCGCCGAGATGCCACGGCGCGATCGAAACGCCGCGTCCGACCGACCCCGCCCCCCTGACCCCCGACTGGATGCCATCGGTTCGGGAGGGGCGCGGCTGCACCGCTGGGACTGCGTCACCCTTTCCAACCCCAGAGAAGGGCCTGGAGGCGTTCGAAGCACAGGTGAATGAAGCCGCAGAATGCGGGGAGCCGCGTCACGTTTTTGGTCTCGGTTGCCTGCGCTGTTCACCGCGGAGGAGCTGCGCAGGAAGGGCAGCAAGAAGCGGAGCTGCGGCATCCGCGGGCCGGACCCGTTGTAACAGCGCGCCAGAGTCCGCAGCGGCGGCCTGGACGTCCTCGTCGTTGACTACGTCCAGCTCGTCGAGACCGAGCAGGCCCGCAACGCCACCCGCGAGCAGGCCGTCGGCGGCGTCTCACGTGGCCTGAAGAACCTCTCCGTCGCCTGGACTGCCACGTCATCGCGCTCTCCCAGCTCAACGACGACGGCCTCATGCGCGGTCCCGGGCCATCAAGAACGACGCATCGGTGTGTTCCGGGTCGAGCGCCTCGACCTCCACGAACCCGAGTCCCCCAGGGCGGGGGAGGTCGACGTCGTGATCGAGAGGAACAGGTTCGGGCTCCTGGCCACGGTCACTGCGGCCGCGCAGGTGCACCACGGCCGCTTCGTCGACATGGCCCAGCCCTGACACACGAGCAGGGCGCGGGGTGGTGCGGCCTCGGGCCTGGTGGTCGAGTCCCGCCGTACTCCAATCGGGGTGCCTCCGAAGGTCTGGCCGCGACCAATTCCGGCCCATCGCAGTTCTCCAGCTGGGGCAGCCGCCACCGCTGCCCCAGCTGCGCTGGCTCCGTACGGGCCGCTCGCACCCCTCGGGAGGACTCATGGGCCGGAAGCGGCCAAACAAGCCCCGCCGTACCAAGATGCCCCGCCAGCGCGGCTACACGCTGCGCCAGCTCCAGCCGCCCGGCGACTGCTACGACGAGTGGCTCAGCGTGCCAGCCAACATGCGGTTCGATGAGATCACGCACCCTGAGGTCGGGGAGCAGGAGATCGACTTCCTGCGCCGAGCCGCCCGGCTCGGACCGCTCTATGGAGACGAGGTGCCCATGGCCGCCCTCGTCCTCGACACGGTGATCGACACCGGGCACCTCCCCGTCTACCACGACGGAAACGAAGCCAGTCTCCTCCCGCTTCAGCAGATCGTCGGTACCGCCCCGGACCTCGACGATCAGGGTGTTCGCGAATCGATCCACCGACTCCACGCGGTGGGCGCCTTCCTCGTGGTCTCCGATCAGGAGAACGACATCGCCCTCGTCCGCTTCGTGTCGAGGAAGCCGGACCACCCGGGGGAGCAGTGGGGCTTCATGGACGACAAGTCCGTGCTGACAGCTACCACCTGCATGCCCCACGGCATCGAGAAGCTTCCCGCCGATGTCGCCGCCGCTGTCATGTTCCTCCGGATCGGCAGGTCCCAACTCCAAGAGATGAAGCCGGAAGACCTCCTCGGCAACCACGGCGTGGACTCCCTCGAACAGGCCCAAGACCTCTGGGACAAGGCCCACACCTCCGGGTACGTCGACTACAAGGGCTGCGACGCCTGCCCGACCGGACACCTCTGCACCCGCGAGGACCGGTAAGCCATGCTTCTGTAGCCGCGGACGTCTTCCAGGAGGCGTCATGACCGACACCACGACCAGCCTTCCGCTTATCACCGGCCCCGTCCTGCAGCACATCGAGGCCGTCCTCCGGCGGGACCTCGCCGAGACGCAGGCCCGGCAAGAGGAGATCGACCGTCTGGAGAAGGCCGGGCACGGCATCGTGAGCGGCGGGCAGATCGGCTGGCAGCCGGACGTACAGGCCACCTGGAACATCACCGACTGGCGAACCGGCGAGGTCATCGCTGTTGGCGTCGGCGGGTACGAGTCCTACACCGCCGCAGGACAGCGCCTCGACCCCGATGGGAAGTGGATCCACATCGACAGTGTCGAGGCCGGCAACAGTCTCGACGTGGACCACGGCGACATTCCCGAGAGCCTGGCAAGCGCGCTGCTGGACTGGCTCGGCGGGGTCTACACGTCCCACGAGGACGTGGCGGTAGTGGTCGGCTGGAGTGCCGAGGAAGTCGCCCGGCACCGACGAGGAAGTCTGAGCAGCAGCACATCGACAGGGGAGGGGTGGCGGCCTCGGCCCTGGCAGCTGATCGAGACCGCCACCCCCACGGGTTCAGCCTCCCGGATCCACCGCTGACTAGGCGGTGTCTTCAAATGATCTTGGGTGGTGGATCATGGTGGCGTGATACGTCGTCATGAGCTGACCGATGCCGAGTGGGAGTTCGTCCGGCCGCTGCTGCCCGAGTCGTTGGGGGGCGGAGCGGCCGGATGACCGCCGGATTCTGAACGGAATCGTGTGGAAGTTCCGGACTGGGACGGCATGGCGGGACGTGCCCGGGCGTTACGGCGCCGTGGGCCACGCTCCACACCCGTTTCCGCAGGTGGGCGGCGGACGGCACGTTCGACCGGATGCTGCGGGCCGCGCAGGCGAAGGCGGACGTGGCAGGCGACATCGAGTGGCTGGTGTCGGTCGACTCCACGGTCGTCCGCGCCCATCAGCACGCGGCGGGGCTCGAAAAGGGGCTCCGCGACCCGGCCCTCGGCCGGTCCCGAGGCGGTCCGACCAGCAAGATCCATCTGGCCTGTGACGGGCGGGGCCGTCCGCTCGGCTTCGTTGTCACGGGCGGCAACACCAACGACTGCACCCGGTTCACCGCCGTGATGGAGGCGGTCCGGGTGCCCCGGATCGGACCCGGTCGGCCCCGGGTCCGGCCCGATCGCGTCCTGGGCGACAAGGGCTACAGCTCGAAGGCGATCCGCGCCTGGCTCCGCCGCAAGGGCATCGCCCACGCGCTTCCCGAGCGGGCCGACCAGGTCCGCAACCGGGCCCGGCGAGGCAGCCGAGGAGGCCGCCCGCCGGCCTTCGACCGCGAGACCTGCAAGCACCGCAACGTCGTCGAACGCCGCTTCAACCGCCTGAAGCAGTGGCGCGGCATCGCCACCCGCTGCGACAAGACCGCCGGGTCCTACGAAGCCGCCGTCACCCTCGCGTCACTCCTGATGTGGGCGTGACATTTGACGACAGAACGTAGGGCGTGGTGGCAGTGGGAGCCGCCGGGTTCGGTGCGGGGTGAGGGGCGGCTGCCGGTGTCGCGGTCATGTGCGGTCCGCCGGGTTCTTCAGGACCTCGATCACGCTGGCGTAGCTGTCGGAGCCGTGGCCCGCGGCCTTGGCCCGTTCCATGGCGGACTTGAGGAGTTCGGGCAGGGCGTTGTCGATGCCGCGGGCGGCCGCGGCGTGGAGGAGGTGGTCGATTGTCGCGAGCTGGACGTCGATAGTGGCGTCGTCGCCCGGGTAGTGGCCGGCGTCCACCTGGGGCGCGTAGGTGGCCAGGAAGCCGGACACGGCGGTGAGCCAGCGGATCGCGACAGGGGTGAAGGACGTGGCTGGTGTCTTCTCTGCGCCGACCAGCGCGGTCCCGTGCAGCCAGCCGGTCATGGTGGACCACATCAGGCCGAGCAGCGCGGCGTCGTAGAGCGAGGCCAGGCCTGGGTCGGCGCCCAGGTACAGCGGGTCGCCCAGCGACCCGAGCGTCGGACGATGCGCTTCGAAGGCGGCGCCGGAGCCGCTGTACAGGAACATCATCTCGGGGCTGCCGACCCCGGGCGGGGTGGTCATGATCGCGCCGTCGAGGTAGTCGGCGCCGTGCGACCGGGCCCACGCGGCTGCCTCGTCGGCCTGCTCGGGGGAACCGGAGGAGAGGTTGACGAGAACCTTGCCCGCGAGGGAGCCGGCGACGGGGTCGAGGACGGCGTGCAGCACCTCGTAGTCCAGTACGCAGGCGATGATCAGAGGACTCGCCGCGATCGCCTCCTCGGGCGTCGCGGCCAGGCGGGCGCCCCGGTCGGCGAGCGGCCGGGCCTTGTCCGCCGAGCGGTTCCACACGGTGGTCCCGTGCCCCCGCTTCAGCAGGGTGGTGGTCAGTGCCGACCCCATCGAGCCCAGTCCGATCACGGTCACTGCCGGGTGGTCAGAACGCATGCGAAGTCTCCTTGCTCGTCCGCTCTGTGGCGGCCGGTCATGTGAGCTCCAAGATCGCAGCGCACGGTGGCCGTCGACAGTGACACTGTTGACGGTGTCCACCAAATTCCCGCCGTACCCTACGAGGCATGAATCCTGGCTCCGTCGCCCTGGTCGTGACCGACGACATCGGGTTTCCCTCGTGGGACCTTTACGAACTGAGCATCCCCTGTACGGTCTTCGGCAAGCCGCAGCCCGACCTGGCCGACCCCTGGTACGACCTGCGGCTGTGCAATACGGGGCAGGGCGGGCAGGACAACTCTCCGGCCGAGACCGGTCTGTCACTGCGGACGCGCCACGGGCTCGACGACCTCGTCGACGCCGACACCGTCATCGTCCCCTCGGTGCCCGACCCCTGCGTCGACGAGGGCCGGCCGCTGCCGCCGGAACTCATCACTGCCTTGCGCCGCGCCCACGACGCGGGTGCCCGCATGGTCTCCCTGTGCACAGGCGCCTTCGCGCTCGCCGAGGCGGGCCTGCTCGACGGACGCCGCGCCACCGCCCACTGGATGCACACCGCCCAGCTCGCCGAGCGCTACCCGAAGGTGGAAGTCGACGACTCGGTGCTGTACGTGGACGACGGCGACGTCCTCACCAGCGCAGGGCTCACCGCAGGACTCGACCTCTGCCTCCACCTGGTACGCCGTGATCTCGGCGCGCACATCGCAAACCAACTGGCCCGCCGGATGGTGGTCCCCGCTCACCGGCCGGGCGGCCAGGCGCAGTTCATCGACCTGTCCGTGCCCACCGCCGACGACAGGAGCCTGGGGCCGGTACTGGACTGGGCCCGTGCCCACCTGGACCGCCCCCTGACGGTCGAGGACCTGGCACGGCGTGCCGCGATGAGCACGCGGACCCTCCACCGGCGACTCCGAGAGGCCACCGGGACGACACCGCTGCAGTGGCTCCTCAACCAGCGCCTGGCACGGGCCCAGAGCCTGTTGGAATCGACAGATCTGCCCATCGAGAAGGTCGGCGAGCTGAGCGGCCTCGGCACGGCGAACAACCTCCGCTACCACTTCCTCAAGCAGGTCGGCGTCTCCCCGAGCGACTACCGACGGGCCTTCCCCCGGACGATGCCTGAGCCATCTCCCACCCTGCCTGAGATGCGGCCCGGCGAGAGCCGACAGCGGACGACCGCAGCGCACCCGATGCCCCGGTAACGCCAGGAACCCCGAGGCCAGAAGCGCCACGACGAAAGCGAGCGGGCGACCTCGCGTGTCACAGGCCAGATCGATTTTGTCGGTCAGCCCGCCGCCCCGACCATCACCTGGGGATCGCGCTGCGCCACCACCGGGCCGTGCGCCGTCGCGCAGGAGCTCCAGCAGGAGCCCGCCGAGCGCGGCGGCCAGGAAGGAGTGCTCGCATGGCTCCCCGCCGCCGTCGTCCGCAGCGGTGATGGGGATGATGACGCGGGCGGCGACGTCCAAGAGCAGCCGGTGTAGTTCCGGGCCGTGTGGTCGGCGACCTGGCAGGCGGTGTCGATGTCGTCGGCCTGCATCGCCCGGATGTAGGCGAAGGCGGCGGCGACGTCGCCCGGCTCCATCGGGGCGAGCGGCGCGGTGACGGTGTTCTCAGGCATGGGTGCTCCTTGACGTACGGGCCGCCCCGCTGATCGCGGCGGCCTCGAAGACACCCTCGAACCGCGGGCCTGCGGACAGAGCCCGGCCGCCAGAGGGGAGAACTTTCCCCTCCGGGACTGATCACGATGTGGTCACGGCGGAGAGGTTCTCCGAGGCCGGCGTCACACGGAACCCGACAACCGCACCTGTAGAAGGTGAATGGCGGGACAGGCCCGCCCCTCCTTCAGGAGCGTCCTGTGGCGAGCACCGCAGACGAGCCGGCGCAGCCCCTTGACCCGGCCGGACAGACCCCCCACCGTGGACCCCTCCATCATCCCCGCCCCGCCGTCAGAAGCCGGGCCTTTCCGCAGGTCAGGCCCGACGGACAGGGGGTCGCCGCAGCACAGACATCCCTCATGCAGATGTAGCAAGGCGTCCGCAGCACCGGAAGAACTCCACCGGGCCCCGACGCCAGGAACTCCTGCAGGCGCTGGGAATCTTCCAGAGGACTACGCCCGACCAGCTCTGGAATCTGACCCGTCCCGGCAACCAGCACGACAAGCTCGTACGCGACAACCTCCCGGACCTGGAGGACCACCACCTGGTGCGGATCGAGACGGTACGGAAAGACCAGCGGCAGGTGTGGGTGCTGACCAAGCGCGGACACGACGAGGCCAAACAGCTGCTGGAGCCGAAGGGGTCTCGGCGCTGCGCGCGAAGAAGTACCCCCCAGTCACCCGGAAGCTGCTGGGCACCGGCTATGACGACCACGCCGCGGCGGTCACCTCGACGGCCGCCGAACTCCACCGCGCAGGCATCGGCCACCGGCTCGGCCTCCAGACGGAGATCGGGCACCGGCTCGCCGACGGGTACGTGCAGCGGGCGGACCTGGTGATGCGGGCGCCGCAGGCCGGTGTGCCCGTGCTCCTGGTGGAGATCGACCGCCGCTCCGAGGACGCGCACGACCTGGTCGTCAAGCTGCGCCGGTACGGGGGCAGTGGGGCCGACTGCTGGCGGAGGACGCGGACAAGTTCACCGTGGACCTGTTCCGCTCCCGGCCGGACGCGATCGAGCACGTCGACCACGACAAGCAGCCGTGGCGCCGCGTCTACCCGCCGACCGACCGCGAGGGCCTGGCCCCGGTGGCGTTCGTGTGCGCCGACACCACCGAGACCAAGGTCGCCAGCTCGGTCGCCGAGCTGGAGGAGGCCGGTCGCCGCTACTGGGCGCCGCGCCGGTACAACTCCCTCTACGAGAAGGCCCTCACCGCGCGGGACTACCGCCAGGCGGTCCCCGTCGTCGTCACCCCCCCTGGAACAGCTGACGGAGCACGGCACCGATGCGGCAGTGTGGCGACACCTGGGACGCAGCCAGGGGCAGACGCTGACAGACGCGCTCGACAACCCCGACGGCTCCACCCTCTACCGCGCCCAGCAGGCCCGCGCGGACGCGGAGGAGCAGCGGCGCCGTGCCGCTGAGCGGGAGGCGCAGCGCCTGGTGTGTACGCGGTGCGGGCGGAAGTTCAGCGACGAGCGCTGGGAGGGGATCACCGTGCAGGGGACCGCCGTCCGGGCCGGGGACAGAACGGTGTGCGGCCCGTGTCGCGCCGACGACGTCGCCCGCGAGGAAGCCGTCGCCGAGCCGCTCGCCTCGCGGCTGCCGCCCCGTCCCGCCGTCCCCGGCGAGGCGGGACGGCGCCGATGAGCCGTGGTTCGGTTTTGGTGGGACGGCCTGCTTCGCCAGCGCGGCGGAATGAACCGTTCTGGCTTTTCTGCCGCCTCGTTGTGAGGTAGCAGAGAGGATGGGACACGTGCCCAAGAGGATCGACTCAACGCTTCGTAGCCAGGCTGTGCGGCTTGTGATGGAGCATCGCGCGGAGTACTCCTCCGAGCGTGCCGTGCATGTTCAGGTCGCCGAATCGCT
>NZ_JBHYKM010000134.1:0-11975 GCF_042741435.1 Streptomyces sp. NPDC058955
CCGGGTTGGGGCCGGGGGGGTACGTCGTCGTGCGGGCGGGCGCGCGAGCGGGGGTGCGCGCCGGCCCCGGAGCCGCGGGCTGCGGATCCGGGGCCGGGGCGGGGCTCAGGAGGAGAAGAGCATCCGGCCGAAGCCGCGCTGGCGGTAGTGACCGCCGTGGTGGCCGCCGTGCGGGGCGCCCCAGGCGGGAGCGGCCGGGGCGGGCTGGGCCGGGTACGCGGCCGGCGGGGCGGGCGGCGCCGGCGGGGCGGCCTGCCACTGGGACTCCAGGCGGGTCAGGGCCTCCAGCTCGCCGTAGTCCAGGAAGATGCCGCGGCAGCCGCTGCACTGCTCGATCTGGACGCCGTTGCGGTTGTACGTGTGCATCGCCGCGTGACACTTGGGACACTGCATGCTCGGCTCAACTCCCTGCCGTTGCCGTTCGAATGATGACCTCACTTTATGGGGACGCGGTGGAGGCGGGGGCGGTTCGGGTGTCCGCGATCCTGGCGCAGGTGTCGATCATCACGCCCTCCACCTCGTCGAGTTCCCGCCGCTCCGCCGTGGACTTGGCCACCGCCAGCGCCGCGGTCTGCACGGTCAGGGCCCTGGCCGGGAGGTCCAGCCGCGCCCACGGGTCCGCGCCCGTGGCCGGGCCGCCCGCCGACTCGTACGCGCCGAGGAACCGCGTCCACACCTCCGCCGGAAGCAGCCCGGCGGCGAACCAGGCGGCGGGGCGGGCCAGGTCCCAGGCGGGGTCGCCGAGTCCGGCGTCGTCGACGTCGATGAGGCGCCACTCGCCGCGGAAGTCCCGGACGAGCTGGCCGAGATGGAAGTCGCCGTGACACAGGTACGCGCGCGTGCCGCCGGTGCCGCTCGCGGTGACGGTGCGCCAGGCCGCCAGCACGGGGGCCGCCGCCGGATGGTCCGGGGCGGCACGGAGCATCCGGCCGACGGCCAGGGCCGCCTTCTCGGGGGCGCGCATGACGGGCAGCGGGCCGGCGGGCCCGGGCGGCGGCGGGGTGCGGTGCAGCAGGGCGAGGAGCCGGGCCGCCTCCTCCCAGGGGGCGGCGTCGGGGTCCGCCGGGTCGACCGGGGGCCCGTACGGCCAGACCGTCACCGGCCGTCCGGCGACCGGCTCCGGGCGGGGGCCCGGGACCGGCGGGAGGAGGATCCCGCCGAGGTCCGGGTGGGCGGCGAGGGCGAGCCGGGCGGTGTGCGGGCCGTCGTCGGTCCCGGGGGCGTGCGCCTTGGCGACGAGCCCGCCGTGCCGGACGACGGTCCCGTCCTCCCGGTCCGCCAGGACCCGGACCACCCCCGGGTCGCACCGGCAGGCGCCCCCGCCGTGCACGGCCTCGCGGGCGAGCAGCGCGAGCGCCGCCGGCACGTCGCCGGTCGACGGCTCGTGGGCCTGGGGCGCGGTGTGTGCGACGTCCATCCGGCGAGCGTACGCGGCGCCCGGGACGGGGCGGCACGGGCCTCGGAAGCGGGTACCCGGAGGCGCCGGTGCGGCGGGAGCGGGTACGAGGAGGCGCCGGTGCGTGGGGGTGGGTACGCGGAGGGGCCGGTCGGCTCCCCGGCCGACCGGCCCCTGCGCTGTCGTCCGCCGCACCCCCGTCCCCACGGGGCTGTCGGCCGATGTCCCCGACCCGGGCCGCTCTCCCGGGTCCGGGGCGCCGCTCAGCGCCCCAGCATCACGCCCACGGACGACGCCTGTGTGACCACCGCTTCCCAGCCGCCGAAGACGACCACGAGCAGGGCCGCGAGAGGGAGGACCATGGCGGTGGCGACCAGGGGGTGACGGCGTCCCGCGGGGCGGGGGGTCGACCGGTGTGCCGTGAAGGCCATGGTCCTCTCCTGTCGGTCTGTGTATCGCTGTTCCTGTGCGGTTCCTGGTGCGGTGGGCGCGTGTTCCTCGGGGGACGAGAGCCGCGCCCACCGCATGACCTCAACACTAGGGAGCGGAAGGGGCCCGGTCGTCATGCCCGCGTACCGGCTTTCGGGCCTACGGGAGGATGACGTCGCCCCTCCTGGAGTACTCCCCTGGGTGGAGACGGGGGCGCGCGCGTCGGGGTCGTCCCGGACGGGACGCGCCCCCCGCGCCGGTAAGGAGGGCCGGGGTGACATGGGTCACGTCCGCCGGCGGGCGGGGCGGGGCAGGGGGTGCGGGGCGGGGGCGGTGGCGCGGGCGGGGCCGCGGGAGTTGGCGGGCGGCCCGGTCAAGTGGGGTGTGCGGGAAGGGGTGTTGACGGGGAGGTTCGGTGGGGGCCGGGGCGCCCCTCCCCCTCAGCACTGACAATCGATGCCGGTGGGAGGGCGCGGCCTATGAGCGCGCGGGGGCGGCACTACGTAAGCTGTGCCACGTCGAACGGACGAGGGGACGGACATGGCGATGATGCGGCTCCGGCGCGAGGACCCGCGGATCGTCGGGGCGTTCCGGCTCCACCGCAGGCTGGGCGCCGGAGGGATGGGGGTCGTGTACCTCGGCTCCGACCGGCGCGGTCAGCGGGTGGCCCTGAAGGTGATCCGGCCCGATCTGGCCGAGGACCAGGAGTTCCGGTCGCGGTTCGCCCGTGAGGTGTCGGCGGCCCGGCGGATCCGGGGCGGCTGCACCGCCCGGCTGGTCGCCGCCGACCTGGACGCGGAACGGCCCTGGTTCGCCACCCAGTACGTGCCCGGCCCCTCGCTGCACGACCGGGTCGCCGAGGAGGGTCCGCTGCGGGCCGCCGACGTGGCGTCGATCGGTGCCGCGCTCTCCGAGGGCCTGGTCGCCGTCCACGAGGCCGGGGTCGTCCACCGCGACCTCAAGCCGTCGAACATCCTGCTCTCCCCCAAGGGCCCCCGCATCATCGACTTCGGGATCGCCTGGGCCACCGGGGCCAGCACCCTCACCCACGTCGGCACCGCCGTCGGCTCCCCCGGCTTCCTCGCGCCCGAGCAGGTGCGGGGCGCCGCCGTGACGCCGGCGACGGACGTCTTCTCGCTCGGCGCCACCCTGGCGTACGCCTCGATGGGCGACTCCCCCTTCGGGCACGGCAGTTCCGAGGTCATGCTGTACCGCGTGGTGCACGAGGAGGCACAGCTCCAGGGCGTGCCGGACGCGCTCGCGCCGCTGATCCGGGCCTGTCTGGCGAAGGACCCGGAGGACCGTCCGAGCACGCTCCAGCTGTCGATGCGGCTCAAGGAGATCGCCGCCCGCGAGGCGCAGGGGCTGCCGTCCGCGCGGCCGCCGGCCCCGCGCGAGCGGATGGAGGAGCGCGGCACGCTGCGGCCGACCGAGCGGTACACGGAGCGGGACACCCGGGGCCGGGAGCCGGAGCGCGCCGCCGCCCGGGGGCGCGGGCCCACGCCGTCCTCGCGGCCGTCGGCGCCCGCCCGTACCGGCGGCGGTTCCCGGGTGCCGCAGTCGCGGTCCGGGTCCCGTCAGGGGAACCGGACCACGTCCACCGGCCGCCGTCCGGCCAATCCGCGGCTGCTGCGCCAGCGGCTGGTCGTCTTCGTGGTGGTGACGCTGCTGGTGGCCCTGGGCATCGCCGCCGCCCAGGCCCTGCAGGGCTGATCCGGCGGCGGGCTACGCCTCGGGGCGGCCGGCCGTCACCGCGTAGAAGGCGACGGCCGCGGCCGCGCCCACGTTGAGCGAGTCGACGCCGTGGGCCATCGGGATGCGGACCCACTCGTCGGCGGCGCGCAGCGCCTGGGTGGAGAGGCCGTCGCCCTCCGCGCCGAGCATCAGGGCGACCCGGTCCAGGCGGTGCGGGGCGGCCTCGTCCATGGAGGTGGCCTGCTCGGCCGGGGTGAGGGCGAGGAGCCGGAAGCCCGCCTCCCGTACCGCTTCCAGACCGCGCGGCCAGGTGTCCAGGCGGGCGTACGGGACGGAGAAGACGGCGCCCATGGAGACCTTCACCGAGCGGCGGTAGAGCGGGTCCGCGCAGTCCGGGGAGAGCAGGACGGCGTCCATGCCGAGGGCGGCGGCGCTGCGGAAGATGGCGCCGATGTTGGTGTGGTCGTTGACCGACTCCATGACGGCCACCCGGCGGGCGCCCGCGAGGAGTTCGCCGGCCTCCGGGAGCGGCTTGCGCTGCATGGAGGCGAGGGCGCCGCGGTGCACGTGGTAGCCGGTGACGCGTTCGGCGAGGTCGGGCTGGATCGCGTACACCGGGGCGGGGACCTCGTCGATGACGTCGCGCATGACGTCGACCCACTTGGCGGAGAGCAGCATCGACCGCATCTCGTAACCGGCCTGCCGGGCGCGGCGGATGACCTTCTCGCCCTCGGCGATGAAGAGGCCCTCGGCGGGTTCGCGCCGGCGGCGGAGCTCGACGTCGGTCAGGCCGGTGTAGTCGCGCAGGCGGGGGTCGTCGGGGTCGGTGATCGTGATGATTTCGGCCACGGGGTGATACTGCCTTGTCCGGGGTGTGGTGCCAATGCGCGGGACGGGCGGCGGTCGGCGCCGCCCGTCACCGCGCTCCTTCGAGTGGGTGTCAGCGGGTGAGCTTGTCGGGGCCCTCCGCGACCACCGGGCCGATCACGATGACGGCCGGCGGGCGGACCTCCTCGGCCTTCACGACGTCGGCGACGGTGGCGAGGGTGGCGTCCACCCGGCGCTGGGTCGCGGTGGTGCCCTCCTGGACGAGGGCGAGCGGGGTGTCGGGGGCCTTGCCGTGGGCGACGAGCGCCTCGGCGATCTTCCCTATCTTGTCGACGCCCATGAGGATCACCAGGGTGCCGGTGAGCTTGGCGAGCGAGGCCCAGTCGACGAGCGAGCGCGGGTCGTCGGGGGCGACGTGCCCGCTGACCACGGTGAACTCGTGGGCGACCCCGCGGTGGGTGACCGGGATGCCGGCGGCGCCGGGCACCGAGATGGAGCTGGAGATGCCGGGCACGACGGTGCAGGCGATGCCCTCCGCGGCGAGCGCCTGCGCCTCCTCCATGCCCCGGCCGAAGACGAACGGGTCGCCGCCCTTGAGGCGGACGACGGACTTCCCGGCCTTGGCGTGCTCGATCAGCGCGTTGTTGATGGCCTCCTGGGCCATGAAGCGGCCGTACGGGATCTTCGCCGCGTCGATCACCTCGACGTGCGGCGGCAGCTCGTCCAGCAGGTCGCGGGGGCCGAGCCGGTCGGCGATGACGACGTCGGCCTCGGCCAGCAGCCGGCGGCCGCGGACGGTGATGAGGTCGGGGTCGCCGGGGCCGCCGCCGACGAGGGCGACGAAGGGGGTGCGGGCACGCTGGGCGGGCGCGGCGAGGGAGCCGTCGCGCAGGCCCTCCAGGATCGCGTCGCGCACGGCGGCCGAACGGCGCGGGTCGTGGCCGGTGAGGACGGCGACGGTGACGCCGTCGCCGCGGCCGGTGGCCGGTGTCCAGGCGGTGGCGGCCTCGGCGTCGTCCGAGCGGACGCACCAGACGCGGGCGCGCTCGGCCTCGGCGGAGGCGGCGGCGTTGGCGGCCGGGTCGGTGGTGGCGACGAGCGCGTACCAGGCGTCGGCCAGGTCGCCGTCCTCGTAGCGGCGGCGGACCCAGGTGATCTCGCCGGTCTCGGCCATGGCCTCCACGGAGGGGGTGGCGGACGGGGAGATCAGGGTGATGTCGGCGCCGGCGGCGATGAGGGCGGGCAGGCGGCGCTGGGCGACCGTGCCGCCGCCGAGGACGACGACGCGCCGGCCGGCGAGGCGGAGGCCGACGGGGTAGGCGGGGTGCTCGGCGGGCTCGACGTGCTGGGCCATGTGCGGGCGGCTCCTCGGACGGGGCTGGGGCCTGTCCGACCATTCGCGTCGGATCGGGCCGGGTCGTTCGGTGCGTGCGATCGCCGTGCGGCGAGCGTGCGTGCCGGGCGGGCCGGACCCGACGGGAAGGGTCGGGCAGGCCCTGGGTGGGGGCCGCTGCGGCGGTGAAGCGGCTGGTGGGGCGGGCGTGCGGCCCGGCGACCACGATATCGGTGACCTGGCGCGGACACCCTGTGACCCTGGTCGCGGACGTGCGGCGGCCCCGGTGCCGCGGCCTCCCGGTGGAGGGCGGCGGCGCCGGGGCCGTACGGGCTACTTCTCGGTGACGCCCGCGGAGTCGAAGGTCGCCACCTCGTGCATGGCGCGGGCCGCGCTCTGCACCAGCGGCAGGGCCAGCAGGGCGCCGGTGCCCTCGCCGAGGCGGAGGTCCAGGTCGACCAGCGGGCGCAGGCCCAGCTTGTTGAGCGCGGCCACGTGGCCGGGCTCGGCGCTGCGGTGGCCCGCGATGCAGGCGGCCAGCGACTCGGGGGCGATGGCGCGGGCGACGAGCGCCGCCGCGCCGGTGGAGACGCCGTCGAGGATCACCGGGGTGCGCAGCGAGGCGGCGCCCAGGATGAAGCCGACGAGGGCGGCGTGCTCCAGGCCGCCGATCTGCGACAGGACGCCGATCGGGTCCTGCGGGTCCGGCTTGTGCAGGTCGAGGGCGCGGCGGACCACGTCGACCTTGCGGGCGTGGGTCTCGTCGTTGATGCCCGTGCCGCGGCCGGTGACCTCGGCCGGGTCGACGCCGGTGAAGACGGAGATGAGGGCGGCGGACGCGGTGGTGTTCGCGATGCCCATCTCGCCGGTGAGGAGCGCCTTGTTCCCGGCCGCGACCAGGTCGCGGGCGGTCTCGATGCCGACCTCCATCGCGGCGACGGTCTCCTCGCGGGTCATCGCGAGGCCGGTGGTGAAGTCGCCGGAGCCGGCCCGGACCTTGCGGGGCAGCAGGCCGGGGGTGGCGGGCAGCTCGGTGGCGACGCCCACGTCGATGACGCAGACCTCGGCGCCGACCTGGTTGGCGAAGGCGTTGCAGACCGCTCCCCCGCCGAGGAAGTTGGCGACCATCTGGCCGGTGACCTCCTGCGGCCAGGGGGTGACGCCCTGGGCGTGCACGCCGTGGTCGCCGGCGAAGATCGCGACGGCGGCGGGCTCGGGGATCGGCGGCGGGCAGACCCGGGAGAGGCCGCAGAGCTGCGCGGAGATGATCTCCAGCATGCCGAGCGCGCCGGCCGGCTTGGTCATCCGCTTCTGCCGCTCCCACGCCTCGCCGAGCGCCTTGGCGTCCAGCGGGCGGATGGAGGCGACGGTCTCCTGGAGCAGGTCGTGCGGCTCCTCGCCGGGCAGGGCGCGGCGGCCGTACGTCTCCTCGTGGACGACCCAGGAGAGCGGGCGGCGCTTGGCCCAGCCGGCCTGCATCAGCTCGGGCTCGTCCGGGAACTCGTCGACGTAGCCGACGCAGAGGTACGCGACGACCTCCAGGTGCTCGGGGAGGCCGAGCTCGCGGACCATCTCGCGCTCGTCGAAGAAGCTGACCCAGCCGACGCCGAGGCCCTCGGCGCGGGCGGCGAGCCAGAGGTTCTCGACGGCGAGGGCCGAGGAGTACGGGGCCATCTGCGGCTGCGTGTAGCGGCCGAGGGTGTGCCGGCCGCCCCGGGTCGGGTCGGCGGTCACCACGATGTTGACCGGGGTGTCGAGGATGGCCTCGATCTTCAGTTCCTTGAACTGCTTCGCGCGGGCCTTCGGCAGCGACTTGGCGTACGCCTCGCGCTGGCGCTGGGCCAGCTCGTGCATGGTCTGCCGGGTCTCGGCGGAGCGGATGACGACGAAGTCCCAGGGCTGCGAGTGGCCGACGCTGGGGGCCGTGTGGGCGGCCTCCAGGACGCGGAGCAGCACCTCGTGCGGGATCGGGTCGGAGCGGAAGCCGTTGCGGATGTCGCGGCGCTCGCGCATCACGCGGAGCACGGCCTCGCGCTCGGCGTCGTCGTAGCCGGGGGCGGCCGGGCGGGGCTCGGCCGGGTCCTCGGGGGCGTCCTCGGCGACGACCGGGATCTCCTCGGCGACGGCCACGACGGGGGCCTCGGCGGGCGCCTCGGCGGCGGCGTCGGCGAACGTCTCGGCGGGGGCGGGCTCGGCGGGGACGGGCTCGGCCTCGACCGCTTCGGTGGCGACGGGCTCGGCGTCGACCGGTTCGGCGGGCGTCTGCTCGGCCGCGACGGGCTCGGCGGGGGCGGCCGCGACGGCCTCCTCGGCCGGGCTCTCCTCGGCGGCCACCGGCTCCTCGGCCGGGACCGGCTCGGCCGGCTGCTCGGCGGCGGGGGCCGCTGCCTCGACGGGGGCTTCGGCCGGGGCCTCGACCTCGGCCTCGGCGGCCGGGGCCTCGGCGGCCGGGGTCTCGGCGGCCGGGGTCTCGGGGGCCGGCTCGGTCGCCGGGCTCTCCGCGACCGGGGCCTCGGCCTCGGGCTGCGCCGGTACCTCGGCGGGCGCGGCGGGCTCCGCGGCCTCGGCCACGGGCTCCTGGGCCTCCGCCGGCTGCTCGGCCACGGGCTCGGGGGCCTCGGCGGGCACGGCGGCCTCCGGCGCCACGGCCTCGGGGGCCGGCACCGGCACCGCCTCGGCGGCGGGCTCGCCCTCGCGCGGCGCGGGGACGACGGCCTCCGGGGCCGGGACCTCGACGGCCTCGGGCGTCACGGACTCCGGCGCGACGGCCTCGGACGCGACCGCCTCGGGCACGACGGCCTCGGACGCGACGGCGTCCGGCGCGACGGTCTCCGGCGCAACAGCGTCCGGCGCGACGGTCTCGGGAGCGACCGCCTCGGACGCGACGGCGTCCGGCGCGACGGTCTCGGGCGCGGGGATCGGGGTGCCGGCCGCCGGGGTCGGCGTCGGGGCCGGCTGCTCGGCGGTCGGGACCGAGCCCTCGACCTGCACGAAGAGGCCGTTCTGCGGGACGACCGTTTCTGCGGGGGCCTCGGCGGGCGCCAGGGGCTCCTGCGGCTGCGCGGCCCACGGCTCGGCGCCCTGCGGGGCCGTCTGCTGGTCCTGCGCGATCTCGAAGTACTCGGGGCCGGTGGTGGGCGGCCCGGGGTTCCGTACGGGGACGGGCGCGGGGCCGGTGGCCACCAGGGCCTCGGGGGCCGGCGCGGGGACCTGCGGCGGCACCGGCGCGGCCGGGCCGCGGTCGGCGAGCGAGCGCACGACGCCGCCGGTGGCGGTCTCCGGGACCGGCGGGCCCATGTGGAGCGGGCGCCGGGACGGGGCGGCCGGCGGCGGCACGCGGACGCCGCCGAGGTCGACGGAGCCGGAGTCGCGGCCGGCGGCCTCGTGGGCGCCGGTGTCGAGGATGCCGGGCTCGTAGCCGTGGGCGGTGGCGCCGGGCACCGGGACGCCGTGCGCCGGGGTGGCCGGGGCGGTCAGCCGGTCGGCGAGGACGAGGCCGTCCGGCAGCGGGTCGGTGAGGGGGTCCGGCAGCGGGTCCGTGAGCGGGTCGCCCAGCGGGACGGCGGCCTGCGGCGGCACGGCGCCGGGGTCCGCGCCCTCGGGGCCGCCCTGCGGCGGGACCACGGGCGGGGCGGGGACGGCGATCGGCGGGGCGGGCACGACGCCCGGGGCCTGCTCGCTCCAGGCGCCCTGGGCGCCCGGCATCAGCAGCATGTCGTCGTCCTCGGGGAGCGGGCCGGAGGGGTCCAGGAAGGTGTACGCGCCCGGAGCGGGGATGCCCGGCTGCTCGACCATGCCTGCGTTCTCCGGCAGTCCCTCGCCCGGGACCTGGCCGGTGTCCGTCATGCGTACCCCTCGCCCATCGTTGTGTTCGTTCAGAGCTGCGCCCGTCAACGAGAACGAGCGCGTGCGCCGCGCGGCACGGAGGCGCGCCGACACCCAAGCATTGTCGCGGCCCGCGCCCATCGTGGCAGGCGGTTCCGCCACGGTGCGCTGTGGACTGCGCCACGTCGCGCGGTCCCCCCGGTGTCCCGTACGCCGGTGACCGTCGAGAACGGGTCAAGACGGTCGCCGTTTCAGGACATTGACGAACAACACGCCGAAGGTCCCCGTGCGGTACAACAATCGGCCAGCCTACCTGCCCGGACGGACGGTCCGGATCACGGGGCGCCGGTGGTCCGGCGGCCCGTGAGCAGGAAGACGACGGAGCGATCGCGCTCGGTCCAGTCGGCGGGATCGAGGCCGACGGTCTGGAGCAGCAGGGTCTCGACGGCGTAGCCGCCGTCGGCGAGGGCGGAGCCGATCGCCTCGGCCTCGTCGCGGGTGGTGGCGTGGGCGGCGATCCGTTCGGGGCGGCGGTCGGCGCAGGCGGTGACGACGGGGACGCCGCCGGCCCCGATCCGTACGACGTCGGGCTCCGGGAGGCTCTCCAGGACGTGCGGGGCGCGGCCGGTGACGGTCTGGAGGAGGACGCCGTCGCGGCGGGCGGCGGCCTCGGTGCGGGCGCGGGCGGCGGGGTCGGCGTCGACGGCGATGACGGCGGCGCCGAAGCGGGCGGCCTCGACGGCGAAGGCGCCGCCGGCGCTGCCGACGTCCCAGACGAGGTCGCCGGTGCGGGGGCCGAGGCGGGCGAGCTGGACGGCGCGCAGGGTGGGGTCCTGGCCGGCGCCGGGCCGCCCCTCGGAGCCGTGCTCCCCGGTCGGTCCGGCCCAGCCGCGGACGGTTCCGGCGGCCGGGTCGTGGCCCATCAGCCAGGGGGCGGCGGAGGCGCCGGTGCCGCCGGCGCCGCCGATGACGAGGACGACGTTGGGGTCGCGCCAGGTGTGGTCGGCGGCCTTGTCGGAGGTGAGGACGGAGACCTGTTCGCGGTCGGTGCCGAGTTCCTCGCAGACGACGAAGGTGCGGTGGACGCCTTCGAGGAGGAGGGCGAGTTCGGCGGGGCCGGCGCCCGGGGAGGTGAGGACGGCGACCTTGGGGTGGGCGCGGCAGACGTTGACGGCCCGGCGCAGGGTGCGCTGGTGGGCGACGACGACGCGGGCGTCGTCCCAGGGCATGCCGGCCCGGGCGAAGGCGGCGGCGACCGAGGAGACGGCGGGGACGACCTCGACCTCCAGGCCGTGCTCGGGGGCGCGGAGGGTGCGGACGACGCCGAAGAAGCCGGGGTCGCCGTCGGCGAGGACGACGGCGGTGCCGCGGTGTCCGGCGATCCGGCGGGCGGCGAGGCCGACGCTGCCGAGCCGGACGCGTTCGGCGCCGGGGGGCACTTCGGGGAGCGCGAGGTGGTGGGCGGCGCCGGCCACCAGGGTGGCGGCCGAGAGCGCGGACCGGGCCGCCGCGGTGAGGGGCGAGCCGTCCCAGCCGATCACCGTGACCCGGTCGGCCATCGCGTCTGTCTCCTGTGGTGTCGTCGCAGGTCGGGGCGGGTCCGAGCGTACCCCGGGTCGGCCCCCGGGAGGCTCAGCTCCAGTCGGTGTACGAGGAGTATCCGGCCTCGGCCATCTGGTCGGCGACGCCGTCGAGGTCCTCGGGGAGGAGGCTCCAGACGATGAGGTCGGTGCGGATGTCGGTCCACTCGCCGCCCTCGGTGAGGCTGCGCGCTATCCAGGCGTTCCGCAGGACGCCCTCGCTGATGCAGCCGATCTTCTGGGCGACCTGCTGGGAGGCGGTGTTGTCGGCGGCGGTGCGCAGCTGGAGGCGTTCGAAGCCGCGGTCGCGGAAGAGCCACTGGGCGACGGCGAGGACGGACTCGGTGGCGTATCCCTCGCCGCGGGCCCAGGGGGCGGTGACGTAGGCGACCTCGGTGGCGCGGACGCGCCAGTCGGTGTCGTGCAGGTGGACGGTGCCGACCAGACGCTGCGTCAGGAACTCGGTGACGGCGAAGACGATGCCGCGGCCCTCGGTCCGTTCGGCGGGAGCGATCCTGCGGACCCAGTCCTCCGCGTGCGCCCGCGCGTACGGGTGGGGGACGGAGGTCCAGGCGGTGACGAGTTCGTCGTTCATCATCTCGACGAAGGCGGGGATGTCGGCCTCTTCGTACGGGCGCAGCACCAGCCGGTCCGTGCTGATGGAGATGTCCGGAAAGGTGGTAGTCATGCGCAGCTCCGTACCGAAGACCGTCCGTTGAGACCGTGAACGCACAGCATGCAGCATGGGGCGCCGGGCGCGCATGGCCGGGTCGGACGTGGGGGTGACGCGGGGGGGGGGGGCGCCCCCGCCGCGGGGGCGCGCGGGGCGGCCCGCCCGCGAAATTCACAGGGGGCGAAAATGAGGGGGCCCGCGGCGGGGGGTGAGGGG
>NZ_JBHYKM010000134.1:11985-19560 GCF_042741435.1 Streptomyces sp. NPDC058955
TATTAAGTTTGTTGGGGGCGCGGGGCGCGCGTGGCGGGGGGGGCGGGGGGGGGGCGCAGCGTCCGCCCCGCGGGGCGCGGGGGGGGGGGGGGGGCCTTCCGCTCAAGGACTGTACCGGTGGCCTTACTTGGCGGCGCCGAAGGCGGGGATGACGGAGCCCTTGTAGGTGTCCTCGATGTACTTCTTCGTCTCGGGCGAGTTGAGGAGCTCGGCGAGCTTCTGCACGCGGGCGTCCTTCTCGTTGCCCTCCTTGACGGCGAGGAAGTTGGCGTACGGGTTGCCCTCGGCCTTCTCCAGGACCAGGGCGTCCTTCGCCGGGGACAGGTCGGCCTCGATGGCGTAGTTGCCGTTGATGACGGCGGCGTCCACGTCGTTCAGGGCGCGGGGCACGGTGGCGGCCTCCAGCTCCTTGAACTCCAGGCCCTTCTTGTCGGTGATGTCGGAGAGCTTGGCGTCGGTGCCGACGCCCTCCTTGAGGGTGATGAGGCCGTTCTCGGCGAGGAGGTGGAGCGCGCGGCCCTCGTTGGTGGTGTCGTTGGGGACGGCGATGGTCTGGCCGGCCTTGATGTCCTTCGCCGACTTCAGGCTCTTGGAGTAGAGGCCGAGCGGCTCCAGGTGGACGTTGACCACGGGGACGATGGTGGTCTTGTTCTTCTTGTTGAAGTCGTCGAGGTACGGCTTGTGCTGGAAGAAGTTGGCGTCGACCTGGCCGGACTGGGTGGCGGTGTTCGGCAGGACGTAGTCCGTGAACTCCTTCACCTCCAGCTTGAGGCCGGCCTTCTCGGCCAGGTTGTCCTGGACGAACTTCAGGATGTCGGCGTGCGGCGTCGGGGACGCGGCGACGACGAGCGCCTTGTCGGCGGAGCCGGCCGCGTCCTCGGCGGAGGACGGGTCCGACGAGGTGCCGCAGGCGGTGAGGCCGAGGGCGAGGGCGGTGACGGACGCGAAGCCGGCGGTGAGCTTGATGTTCTTACGCACGAAGAGTGCCTCTTTCATGTGGAGCGGTGGACGCCTGGACAACGAGTCCGGGCTCTGGTCTTCGCGTGGCGAAGGGGTCTGAGGTGCCGTCAGGCGGTGCGGCCGCGGCGGGCGAGGAGCCGTACGACTCCGTCGCCGACGAGCTGGACGACGGTGACGATGGCGACCAGGACGACGACGGTGACGAGCATGAAGGTGGTGTCGAAGCGCTGGTATCCGTAGGTGACGGCCTTGGAGCCGAGGCCCTCGCCGCCGACCGCGCCGGCCATCGCGGAGTAGCCGATGAGCACGATGACGGTGGTGGTGACGGCGGCGACCAGCGAGGGCAGGGCCTGCGGGAGCAGCACCTTGCGGACGATGGTGGGGATGCCGCCGCCCATGGACTGGACAGCTTCGACGAGGCCGTGGTCGACCTCGCGGATCGCGGTCTCGACCAGGCGCGCGAAGAAGGGGATGGCGCCGATGGCCAGCGGCACGATCATGGCGGTGGGGCCGATGAAGGTGCCGACGACGAAGGTCGTGAAGGGGATCAGGGCGATCAGCAGGATGATGAACGGCATCGAGCGGCCGATGTTCACGATCGCACCGACGACCTTGTTCACGGGCCGGTTCTGGAGCAGTCCGCCCTTGTCGGTGAGGACGAGGAGGATGCCGAGCGGCAGGCCGCCGACGATGGTGACGACGGTGGCCCAGAGGACCATGTAGAGGGTGTCGACCGTGCCCTGTTCGAGCAGGGGGCGCATCTCTTCCCAGGTCACTTGGCACTCTCCTTCACGAGCACGTGCGGCTGGACGGGCACGGCGGGGGCGGTGGGTTCCGCGAGGTCCCGCGGGTCTTCGACGCGTTCGACCTGGAGGCCCTGCTCGCGCAGGAAGCCGACCGGGACGACGTTGTCCTCGTACCGTCCGGGCAGTTCGATCCGCATGCGGCCGATCTGCTTCCCGCCGACGGTGTCCATCGCGGCTCCGAGGATGGAGATGTCGATGTTGTACGTGCGGGAGAGCTGCGAGATCACCGGCTGGGTGGCGGCCTCGCCGTGGAAGGTGACGTCGACGACGGTGCGGTCGAGGCCGGTGGCGTGGCCGCTGACCGGGAACAGTTCGGCGGCGAGCTGGGAGCCGGGGGTGGCAAGGAGTTCGGCGACCGTGCCGGACTCGACGATCCGGCCCTTCTGCATGAGGGCGGCGGAGTCGCAGATGGTCTTGACGACGTCCATCTCGTGCGTGATGAGCAGGACGGTGAGTCCGAGCTGCCGGTTGAGGTCGCGCAGGAGCTGGAGGATCGAGCGGGTGGTCTCCGGGTCGAGGGCGCTGGTGGCCTCGTCGGAGAGGAGGACCTTGGGCTCGCCGGCGAGGGCGCGGGCGATGCCGACGCGCTGCTTCTGGCCGCCGGAGAGCTGGCCGGGGTAGCTCTTCGCCTTGTCGGCGAGGCCGACGAGGTCGAGGAGTTCGAAGGCGCGGCGAGAGCGCTCGACGGACGGGACGCCGAGGATCTCCAGGGGGAGCTCGATGTTGTCCTTGACGGTGCGGGAGGACAGCAGGTTGAAGTGCTGGAAGACCATGCCGATGCTGCTGCGCGCCCGGCGCAGGTCCTTGCCGGCGCGGCGGCCCTTGCCGGCGAGGGCGGTGAGGTCGACGCCGTCGACGGTCACCGTGCCGGAGGTGGGGCGCTCCAAGAGGTTGACGCAGCGGATGAGGGAGGACTTGCCGGCGCCGCTCTGGCCGATCACGCCGAAGACCTCGCCCTCGCGGACGTGGAGGTCGACGCCGTCCAGGGCGGTGACCTGGCGGCCGCGTGACTCGTAGACCTTGGTCAGGCCCGAAGTGGTGATCACAGG
Source organism: Streptomyces sp. NPDC058955 (assembly GCF_042741435.1). Lineage (NCBI taxonomy): Bacteria > Bacillati > Actinomycetota > Actinomycetes > Kitasatosporales > Streptomycetaceae > Streptomyces > Streptomyces sp. NPDC058955. The sequence goes on from NZ_JBHYKM010000134.1 coordinate 14,801, forward strand.
GGTTTCCGTCACTGTCGAGTGCGCGACGCGTGGGTCCGCCGTGCACGGGGCATTCGTCATTCGGACAGTCAGGCGCACGGGAAGCCGCTCCGGCGGTCGGCCGGGGTGGCGGTGTGCGCGGGGCGGGCACGGTCCGGCGCCGGTGGGGCGGGCGGATCGGCTCGGCCGTCGGGTCTCGCTTCGGGGCGCGAGGCTCAGGCGGGGGCCCTCAGAAGGCGCACATTCGACACATACAACGAGCACCGGGCGTCGTGTTCGCCTCGGTCGCAAGGATGCGGTTGCTCGTCGTGGTCATGCCTGCAAGTAAAGCATGCGCAGTCGCGAACGGAAGTCCGGTGTCCGCATTCCGGACGCCGCTGAGACGGGCGTGGGGGCCGCCCTCGGGCGCCCCGCCCCCTGTGCCGCCTGCGGCGGAGACGGCCTCCGAGGGTGCGGGGGCCGGGGCGGGAGAACGTGGGATGTGGCCAAGGCCACGGTCCGGGGAGGGGTGGAGGGCGGGCCGGTCCGGTGGCCGACGGGTCGCGGGAGGGGCCGTCGTGCCGCGGGGCGCTGGAGGGGCCATCGCGCTGCGGCGCGCGGGAGGGGCCGTCCCGGCGCGGGGCGTGGGGTGGGGGCGGGGGCATCGGGGCATTCGGGCCGTAATACCCTCGGGCGCATGCTTGACGCCCTCACGATCGCGGTCTCGGTGGCCGCGCTCGCCCTCGCCGCCTGGTGCGGCTTCGCCGCCTACCGGGACCAGGCCACCAAGGACTGGCACTTCATCGGCATGGCCGTGGTGACCTTCCTGGTCCTGGTCCAGCTGATCGTCGGCATCGTGCAGCTGGCCCGCGGCGAGAAGGCCGAGGAGGGGACGACGATCTTCGTCGCCTATCTGCTCGGCGCGCTGTGCGCGGTGCCGATCGCCGGCTTCATGTCGCTGGCCGAGCGGACCCGCTGGGGTTCGGCGACGGTGGCGGCGGGCGCGGTCGTGCTCGCCGTCCTGGAGGTGCGTCTCTTCGACATCTGGACGGTGGGCTGACCATGGCGGGGACCCAGGCACGGACCCGGCTGGTCACGGGCCCCGGCATGCTGCTGGTGTGGCTGTACGGCGTGATGTCGGTGGGCGCGGCTTCGCGCTCGGTCTACGAGATCAGCGCCAAGTTCGACGAGGCGCCGCTGGCGTACACGCTCTCGGCGGTCGCGGCGGTCGTCTACGTGTTCATCACGTACACCCTGGTGCGGGGCGGCGAGACGGCCCGCAGGGCGGCGCTGGTGTGCTGCGCCGCCGAGCTCGCGGGCGTGCTGATCGTCGGGACGTGGACGCTGCTGGAGCCGTCGGCCTTCCCCGACTCCACGGTGTGGTCCGAGTTCGGCTACGGCTACGTCTTCATCCCGGTGCTGCTGCCGCTCAGCGGCATCTGGTGGCTGCGCCGGTCGCGTACCGCCTGACACCGGCGCCCGGCGGCCCTCAGGCGGCCTTCTCCAGGGTGACGAGGGTGAGCTTCGGTCCGACCTCGCGGGCGCCGACCTGGGCGTAGCCCTTGGCGCGGTAGAGGCGGAGGTTGCCCTCGCTGCGGTGGCCGGTGAAGAGCTGGAAGCGCTTGGGGGCGGCGTCCGTCCCGGCGGAGTGCAGCTCGATGGCGTCGAGGAGCCGGCCGCCGATGCCGTGGCGGCGCATGCGCGGGTGGACGATGAGCTTGGCGATGTGGACCGTGCCGTCCTCGTCGGTCCGGGCGCGGACGGAGGCGATCACCTCGTCGCCGAGCCGGGCCACCAGGCCGTACCCCTCCGCCAGCTCGGCGCGGACGGCGTCGAGCGACTGGGTGAGCGGTTCGATGGACCAGTCCCCGTACAGCTCGGCCTCGCTCTGGTAGCAGAGGTACTGCAGCTTCAGGATCTGCTCCGCGTCGCGCGCGTCCGCCGCCGAGATGGTCACACTCAGGCCCATGTGTGCATGCCTCCCGCTCATCTGGTCACCGATCGGTACCCCGCACCCTTCCCCGTCGGCCGGATGCGGGAACCTCTGCCGCGAGCATTCTGCGCAGGCATCCCAGGCAACGGGAACGCATCGGTCCCAGACTGCCTTGTGAGATACCCAACGTTCCTGCGATTTCCCGGTAGGTGGGGTCCGCGGGGTCGAGCATCGCGTTCAGCAGGCGGGGGCAGCGGCCGGGCGTGCGGGTGACGGCGGCGCGGAGGGTGCGGCGGCGTTCGGCGGTGAGGGCGGAGCCCTCCGGACCGGAGCCGTACGCCTCGGGGCGGGTGTCCCCGTCGTGGTACGGGCGTTCGCGGCCGCTGGTGCGGCGGGCCCGGCGGGCCTCGGCGCGGACGGCCCGGCGGAGCCAGTCGGCGGGGCGCTCGGGGGCGCCGTCGGCGCTGAGCCGTTCCAGGAGCCGCAGCCAGACGGCCTGTTCGAGGTCGCCGGGCTCGATCCCAGCGGCCGCGGCCTCCGCCCGCGACTCGGCGGCGAGCAGCGGGGTGAGGGTGGCGAGGAGGGTTTCCGGGGAGGTCATGACCGGCACGATGCGGCGGGGCGGCGGCGCGGTTGCGCCCCGGGCGGGGAACCACCCGGTCGGCGTACGGCGCCGGCCGGGTGGCCCGGGTCAGCGGGCGTCGACGTCCGCGGCGGCCAGCAGGGCCGTGTCGGGGTTGTCGGAGAAGATGCCGTCGATGCCGGTCTCGAAGTAGCGCTTCAGGGCGCCGAAGGCGTCGCCGTAGGCGGCCGGGTCGGTGCCGCGGCGGAAGTCGGCCGGCAGGAAGGTGTTCTCGTTCCGCTGGGTGTACGGGTGGAGGATCAGGCCCTCCGCGTGGGCGTCCCGCACCAGGGTGGTGGGGGTGCCGAGCCGGCCCGTGGCGTCCTTGGGGATCACCAGGTCGAGGGTGGGGCCGATGCCCTGGGCGTACGAGGCGATCCAGCGCAGTCCGGCGGGGGTGACGAGGTCGGCGACGGTCCGCGGGTCGCCGGCCTCGACGAAGTCCCACGGGCGGGTGGCGGCGCCGGAGAGCAGCACCACCAGCGGCGAGTCGACCAGCTTCGACAGGCGCTGGATGCTGCTGGGCTCGAAGGACTGGAGGAAGACGGCGGAGTTCGCGCGGTGGCGGCCGTAGCGGCGGAGCAGCCTGGCGAGGCGCTCCTCCAGGCCGAGGCCGATCGAGCGGAAGTACGAGGGGTGCTTGGTCTCGACGTGGAGCCAGATCTCGCGGCCCCGGCGGCGGCCCTCCTCGTCGGCCCAGCGCAGCACCTCCTCGAAGGTGGGGACGGTCCAGCGGCTGTCGTAGAGGGTGTTCTCCTGGCGGGTGCCGGGGATCCGCTCCTTGGCGCGCAGGGTCTTCAGCTCGGCGAGGGTGAAGTCCTCGGTGAACCAGCCGGTGTACGAGACGCCGTCGACCGACTTGGTGGTCCGGCGGGAGGCGAACTCGGGGTGGTCGGCGACGTCGGTGGTGCCGGTGATGTCGTTCTCGTGGCGGCAGACCAGGTACCCGTCCTTGGTGGGGACGAGGTCCTGCTCGATGACGTGGGCGCCGAGGTCCAGGGCGTGCGCGTACGAGCCGAGGGTGTGCTCGGGGCGGTAGCCGCTGGCGCCGCGGTGGGCGATGACGGTCGGGACGGGGAGCGAGCGGTAGCCGCGCCCGTGGCCCTGGCCTTGTGGGCCGCCGGTCTCGGCGGCCTGCGCGGTGCCCGGGCCGGCGGCGAGTCCGGCGGTGACGCCGAACGCGGCGGCGCCGGCCGCTCCGAGCACCGTGCGGCGGGCCGGGGTCCTGGGTGCGCCCTGGGTCATGGAGGTCCTCCTGTGTGATGTCCCGCACCTGTCGACGGTTGGACCCGACGGTAGGCAGTGATCCCCTACGGGCGGCGGACCTGGGCGGAACATGGCGCAAACACGCGTCAACACCGTGTATCCGTTCGGTGAACCCGATGTGCGCGGGGCGGTGACCCGCGAGTATCGTCGCGTGCTGCACCGTCGGCTCCCCGGAGCCGCCCGCCCGACACCGGAGGAACCGTTGTCCCGTCACGCGATCGTCAAGGCCACCCTCGGTCCGATCCTGCGTCTGATGTTCCGCCCCCGTGTCGAGGGCGCCGAGAACGTCCCCGGGACCGGTCCGGTGATCCTCGCGGGCAACCACCTCACCTTCATCGACTCGATGATCATGCCGATCTGCCTGGACCGTCAGGTCTTCTTCATCGGCAAGGACGAGTACGTGAAGGGCACGGGGATCAAGGGCCGGCTGATGGCCTGGTTCTTCACCAGCGTCGGCATGATCCCGGTGGACCGGGACGGCGGCCGCGGCGGTGTCGCGGCGCTGATGACGGGCCGCCGGGTGCTGGAGGAGGGGAAGATCTTCTCGATCTACCCGGAGGGCACCCGCTCCCCCGACGGCCGGCTGTACCGGGGCCGTACGGGCGTGGCCCGGCTGACGCTGATGACCGGCGCGCCGGTGGTGCCGTTCGCGGTGATCGGCACGGACAAGGCGCAGCCGGGCGGCGCGGGCATCCCGCGGCCGGTGCAGGTGACGGTCCGGTTCGGCGAGCCGCTGGAGTTCTCCCGGTACGAGGGCATGGACCGCGACCGGTACGTGCTGCGGGCGGTGACGGACTCGGTGATGGCCGAGGTCATGCGGCTGTCGGGCCAGGAGTACGTGGACATGTACGCCACGAAGGCGAAGGAAGCCGCGTAGCCGGACACGGTCGTGCGCGTGAGGGCGCCCCCCGGGACGAGCCGGGGCCCCCGCCGGGGTGGGGGGGGGGGGTTTTGAGTTGACGACGCCGGCCGCGCACTACT
>NZ_JBHYKM010000135.1:0-9380 GCF_042741435.1 Streptomyces sp. NPDC058955
GCCCGGGCGGCCGTAGGGGGAGCGCGGCGGGGGGGGCCACCGGCCCCCGCCCCCCGCGCGCCTGGCCGGTTACCGCCGCGCGCCCCGACCGCGACACCCCGGCCGAGCACGGGGCCGAGCACGGGGCCGAGCACGGGGCCGTGCCCGGGAGGCGCGACGCGCCAGGAGCCCGAGCGCGAGCTGGAGCGGGGGCCGGAGAAGGAGTCGGAGCCGGGGCCGGGCGGCCGGCCGTCGCGCGGCCCGTCGTGACCGAACTGCGGCTCTCCGCCTACGGCGGACGGCGGCGCGCGATCCACCCCCTCGGGCCCGTCACCCTCTTCGCCGGACCCAGCGGCAGCGGCAAGTCCACCGTGCTCGGCGCGTACGAGGCGCTCGCCCGGCTCGGCGCCGGCGACCCGCTCGCCGAGGTGTTCCCGGACCCCGCCGCCCTCGTCCCCGAGGGCGCCCGGCCCGACACCCAGGGCCGCCGCGGCTTCCGCATCGGCTGCACCGTCGACGGCCCCGTCGGCCCCGTCCGCCTCGACCTCGCCGTCCAGGCCGAACCCGAACTCCGCATCGCCGGCGAACGCCTCACCCGCCACGGCCGCACCCTCCTCACCACCGCCCTCAGGGACCCCGGCCGCGCCACCGTCCAGGCCGCCTGGCTCACCGCCGGCGCCACCCCCGTCACCCGCGCCCCGCTCCCCGACGACCTCCTCGGCACCGCCCTCCTCCCGCTGCGCGTCGCCGGCGCCACCGCGGGCCAGCGCGAGGTGCTCGCCGCCGCCGAACAGACCGTGGTCGGCCTCCGCTCCCTCTTCCCCTGCACCCCCGAACCGGCCAGGATGCGGGCCCCCGTCCTCCCCGGCGAGGGACGCCTCCTGCGCCACTGCGGCAACCTCGCCGAGGTCCTGCACCGCACCCACAACGCCTGCCCGCGCCGCCACCAGCGCCTCGCGGCCGTCGCCGGCGCGGGCTGCGCGGCCCCCGTCACCGCCGTCGCCGTCCAGGAACTCCCCGACGGCGCGGTCCAGGCCCTCCTCGCCAGGGGAGCCGGCCCCGCCACCCCGCTCGGACGTCTCGGCGACGGCGAACTCCGCTACCTCGCCCTGGCGTTGACGCTCCTCACCGGCCCGGGCGTCCTCGCCATGGACCGGATCGCCGAGGTGCCGGACGCCATGCAGTGCCTCACCCTCCTCGCCGACGACCTCGACCGGGGGCTCGACGCCCGCCAGACCGCCGCGCTCCTCGGACTGGCCGCGACCATCGCCGCCGACGGCCACCTCCGGCTCACCGGCGCCGTCGGCGAGGCCGCCGCGGCGGAAGCCCGGCGGACCCCCGGGGTGACAGTGGTAGACCTGACCCCGTGACGGACACCGAACACGACGTGGCCGGGCTCCAGCGCCGCCTCGCCGACTTCGCGGCGGCGCGCGACTGGCAGCCCTACCACACGCCCAAGAACCTGGCGGCGGCGCTCAGCGTCGAGGCCGCCGAACTCCTGGAGATCTTCCAGTGGTCGACCCCCGAGCAGGCGGAGCGGGTGATGGAGGACCCGGACGCGGCCCACCGGGTCGCCGACGAGGTCGCCGACGTCCTCGCCTATCTCCTGCAGTTCTGCCAGGTGTTGGGGATCGACCCGCTGGCCGCCCTCGCCGCCAAGATCGACCGGAACGAGCTCCGCTTCCCGGCCCGCAGACGGGACGGAACGGACGAGTCGGGCAACACTGGCGGCGATCGTCACTCTTCGGAGTGATCGCTTTACCTCCATCGAGCTGCCTGTCCACAGATTTCCGAATTCCTCTGGTGCGAAGGCTCGGGCGGCCTCACTCTGGGTAGTGGATGGAAGGGAAGGCAAGTCGCACGAACGGGGGCGGAGTTGATGGAAGCGGAGCGGCTCGTCCAAGCCGGCCTGCACGCACTGGCCGAGAGCAGGACGGCACACGACATCGTGGCGGAAGCCTGGCAGGCCCGGGCTCTCGCCCAGGCGATAGGAAGTCACCTCGCGCTGTGCGGACCGTTGGAGCTGCGCGGCGAGGCACGGGGGCTGAGCGAGGCAGGGGAGTACCCGGCGTGGGGCTCGGCCGGCCCCCGCGCCGCCCGGCTCAGCGAGGTCGGCGACCCGCGCTCGGCGCTGACCGCGCTGGGGGAGCTTCTCGGGGAGGTCGGCATCGCCCTCGTCGGGGTGGCCTCGGTCACCGACGACGAGGGGCTGTACTGGCAGTGCATGGAGGCCATCGACGCCGCCGACGAGGCCGGCGACCGGGTCCGGGGCATGCTCCGCCGTCTCGACGTGCGCGAACAGACCCGGGCCCGCCCTCCCGACCCGCCCCGGGGCCGAGCCGGCCCCCTGCCGGGCATCCCGCACCCCGGCGTCCGGACCCCGGGCCCGTCCCCGGCGCCCGGCCCGACCTCCCGCCCGGACCCCGAGCCCGCGCGGGACCCGGGTCAGGAACGGGACCGGGAGCGGGAACGCGACCGGGCCCGGGACCGGTGACGGTCCAGGGCCCGGGGCGGAGGGAGAGACGGAGCGAAGGACGGAGGCCGAGGGAGGGAGAGAGCAAAGAGGGAGAGGGGAGACTCAGCGCATTCCGGCGTCGCCGTCGTGACGGCCGTCGTACCGGTCCTCACCTCCGCCGGCGGATGGACCGTCGGAGGACGGCTCCGGCTCGTGGCGGTCCACGGAGGACTGGAGGTCGGCGTCCAGCTGGGAGAGGTCGGCGGAGAGCGCCGCCATCAGCTCCTCCATCTGCTGGAGCAGCCCCTTCGGGGCTCCGGGAGCCTGCTGCCCGGGCACGGACTGCGGCATCTGCTGTTCGGGCAGGGCCTGCTCCGACGCGGCTTCCTGGGACATCGCGGCCTCCTCGACCCGGGCCCCGGCCGGTGCGGACGGGATCACGGGAGAAGAACGACGCACCGGCTGCTGCCGCCGGCACGCGGGCCGGGCGGTCCGGCTCCGCCCGAGCCAACGACGACGCCCGGTGACGGTCACTGGCCAGCGGCGACGCGTCCCGCCAGGGGGGACGGATATTCACCCGACCGGGCCGGGCGGCCTCCCGCGCTGACGCACGGCTTGACACGCACCCGACGGTGCAGGATGGAGGTATGGATCTTCGCATCTTCACAGAACCCCAGCAGGGCGCCGACTACGACACCCTCCTCCGGGTGGCCCGCGCCACCGAGGACCTCGGCTTCGACGCCTTCTTCCGCTCCGACCACTACCTGCGGATGGGCTCCGGCGACGGCCTGCCCGGGCCGACCGACGCCTGGATCACCCTCGCGGGGCTCGCCCGGGAGACCAGCCGGATCCGCCTCGGCACCCTGATGACCGCCGCCACCTTCCGGCTGCCGGGCGTCCTCGCCATCCAGGTCGCCCAGGTCGACCAGATGTCCGGCGGGCGGATCGAGTTCGGCCTGGGCGCGGGCTGGTTCGAGGAGGAGCACACCGCGTACGGCATCCCGTTCCCGAAGGAGAAGTTCGGCCGGCTGGAGGAGCAGCTGGCGATCGTCACCGGCCTGTGGGAGACCGAGACCGGCAAGAACTTCTCCTACGAGGGGAAGCACTACCGACTCGTCGACTCGCCGGCCCTGCCCAAGCCCGCCCAGCGGAAGATCCCGGTCCTCGTCGGCGGTCACGGCCCGAGCCGCACGCCCTGGCTGGCGGCGCGGTACGCGGACGAGTTCAACATGCCGTTCTCATCGCTGGAGGACACCGAGCGGCAGTTCGCCCGGGTCCGGGCCGCCGCCGAGGAAGCCGGCCGGGACGCCGACGACCTCGTGTACTCCAACGCGCTGGTCGTCTGTGTCGGCAAGGACGACGCCGAGGTGGCGCGGCGCGCCGCCGCCATCGGCCGGGACGTGGCGGAACTGAAGGCCAACGGCCTCGCGGGCTCGCCCGCCGAGGTCGCCGACAAGCTCGGCCGCTACGCGGCGGTCGGCTCCTCCCGGGTCTACCTCCAGGTCCTGGACCTGGACGACCTGGACCACCTGGAGCTGATCTCCGCCCAGGTCGCACCGCAGCTGGGCTGAGCCGATGACAACGGCCCGGACGTTCGCCCAGGCGCTCGCCGACGGCGTGCTCGTCCTCGACGGCGGGCTCTCCAACCAGCTGGAGGCCCAGGGCTGCGACCTGTCGGACGCGCTCTGGTCGGCGCGACTGCTGGCCGACGCGCCCGAACAGATCGAGGCGGCCCACACCGCCTACGTCCGGGCCGGCGCCCAGGTGCTGATCACCGGCAGCTACCAGGCGACCTACGAAGGCTTCGCCCGCCGCGGCCTCGCCCGCGCCGAAGCCGCCGCGCTGCTAACCCGCAGCGTCGCCCTGGCCCGCGCGGCCGCGGGGCACGCGGGGGAGGGGGAAGAGGGGACGGGGGAAGGAGGGGTGGGGGAGGGGGAGGGGCCCCCGGGGAGCGGGACGCGGCGGAAGGTGTGGGTGGCCGCCTCCGTAGGCCCCTACGGCGCCATGCTCGCCGACGGCAGCGAGTACCGGGGGCGGTACGGACTGTCGGTGCGGGAGCTGGTGGCGTTCCACCGGCCGCGGGTGGAGACGCTCGCGGCGGCGGGGCCGGACGTGCTGGCGCTGGAGACGGTGCCGGACGCCGACGAGGCGGAGGCGCTGCTGCGGGCGGTCGAGGGGTGCGGGGTGCCGGTCTGGCTGTCGTACACGGTGGCCGGCGGGCGGACCCGGGCCGGGCAGGGGCTCGCGGAGGCGTTCGCGGTCGCGGCGGGGAACGAGCAGGTCGTCGCCGTCGGGGTGAACTGCTGCGAACCGGCGGAGGCCGCCGACGCCGTCGCGGCGGCCGTGGCCGCCACCGGCCGGCCGGCCGTCGTCTACCCGAACAGCGGGGAGGGCTGGGACGCCGGGGCCCGCGGCTGGCGCGGCGCGCCGGCCTACGGTCCGGCCGCCGCCCCACGCCTCGCCGCCGCGTGGGCGGATGCCGGCGCCCGGCTCGTGGGCGGCTGCTGCCGCGTCGGCCCGGACACCATCGCCGCCCTGGCCGGACGACCCCCGGGGGCGGACCACCCCCACGACTGATCCGCCGTCGCCGAGCGGGCCCCGGCCTGCCTCCGGCCGACCGCCAGCTTGCCTCCGGCCGGTCTCCTCCCGATCGGCCCGCCGCCTCCGTACGCCCCCGGGTGCGGCCTCCCCCGCCGGGCCCGCGGGGGAGGAAAACCAATGGTCGGAGTGGGGGTGGCGCGCTCATACTCGGGCGTGTGTTCCTGACGATCAGTACCACCGGCACCCCGGAGCGTCCCGCGACCGATCTCGGATTCCTGCTGCACAAGCATCCCGAGCGGGCGCAGGCGTTCTCGACCTCGCACGGCACCGCGCACGTGCTCTACCCCGAGGCCACCGCGGAGCATTGCACCGCGGCTCTGCTCCTGGAGGTGGACCCCGTGGCGCTGGTGCGCCGCGGCAAGGGCAAGGGCCGGGGCGGGGCCCCGGACGCGGCGCTCGCGCAGTACGTGAACGACCGGCCGTACGCCGCGTCGTCGCTGCTCGCGGTCGCGCTGGCGCAGGTCTTCAAGACGGCGCTGCACGGGGTGTGCAAGGCGCTGCCCGAGCGGGCGGCCGAGCCGCTGCCGTTGCGGATCGAGGTGCCGGTGCTCCCCGCGCGGGGCGGCGCCGAGCTGGTCCGGGAGCTGTTCGGGCCGCTGGGCTGGACGACGGTGGACGCCGAACCGGTCGCGCTGGACGCGGAGTTCCCCGAGTGGGGCGACTCGCGGTACGTGCGGCTGGTGCTGGAGAGCGAGAAGCTGCGGCTGGCGGACGCGCTGAACCAGCTGTACGTGCTGCTGCCCGTCCTCGACGACGCCAAGCACTACTGGGTGGCGCCCGACGAGGTGGACAAGCTGCTGCGGGCCGGTGACGGCTGGCTGGCGGCCCACCCCCGGCGCGAGCTGATCACCACCCGCTATCTGTCGCGCCGCCGGAGCCTCGCCCGCGAGGCGTCGGAGCGGCTCGAACTGGTGCGGCTGGCCGAGGCCGACGGGCTCGACGTCGAGGACGTCGACAACGCCGTGGACGAGACGAGCGACACGGAGCAGCGGCCGGTGCCGCTCGCCGAGCACCGGCGGGCCGCGATCCTGGCCGCCCTGCGCTCCGCCGGTGCCGCCCGGGTCCTCGATCTGGGGTGCGGACAGGGCCAGTTGGTGCAGGAGCTGCTGAAGGACGTGCGGTTCACCGAGGTCGTCGGGGTGGACGTGTCCGTCCGGGCGCTGACCGTGGCCGCGCGCCGGCTGCGGCTGGAGCGGATGGGGGAGCGGCAGGCCGCCCGGGTGAAGCTGGTGCAGGGCTCGCTCACGTACACGGACAAGCGGCTTGTCGGGTACGACGCCGCGGTGCTGAGCGAGGTCATCGAGCATCTGGACCTGCCGAGGCTGCCGGCGCTGGAGTACGCGGTGTTCGGCTCGGCCCGGCCCCGTACGGTCGTCGTGACGACGCCGAACGTCGAGTACAACGTGCGCTGGGAGTCGCTGCCCGCCGGGCACGTCCGGCACGGCGACCACCGGTTCGAGTGGACCCGGGCGGAGTTCCGGGAGTGGGCCGAGGGCGTGGCCGGACGGTACGGGTACGGCGTGGAGTTCGCGCCCGTCGGGGCGGACGACCCCGAGGTCGGGGCGCCCACGCAGCTGGCGGTGTTCACCCGCGCCGCGACCGAGGACGACGAGAAGAAGAAGGAGGATCGGGCATGAGTGCCGACACGACCACCACCGCCGCGGCGGACACCGCGGACCGCCGGGTGCTGCCCGTCACCGACCTGTCCCTCGTGGTGCTCGTCGGCGCGACCGGTTCCGGCAAGTCCTCTTTCGCGCGGCGGCACTTCAAGCCGACCGAGGTGGTGTCCTCGGACTTCTGCCGGGGGCTCGTCGCGGACGACGAGAACGACCAGTCGGCGTCGCGGGACGCCTTCGACGTGCTCCACTACATCGTCGGCAAGCGGCTCGCGGCCGGCCGGCTGACCGTCGTCGACGCCACCAACGTGCAGCGCGAGGCGCGCCGTCAGCTGGTGGAGCTGGCGCGGGCGCACGACGTGCTGCCGATCGCGATCGTGCTCGACCTGCCGGAGTCGGTCTGCCGGGCGCGGAACGCTCTGCGGGCCGACCGGGCGGGCATGCCCGACCATGTGATCCCCCGTCACCGGCGCGAGCTGCACCGGGGGTTGAAGGGGCTGGAGCGGGAGGGCTTCCGCAAGGTCCACGTCCTGCGGTCGGTCGACGAGGTGGAGGCGGCGGAGGTCCGGCTGGAGCGCCGGTTCAACGATCTGCGGCACCTGACGGGCCCGTTCGACATCATCGGTGACATCCACGGCTGCCGGAGCGAGCTGGAGACGCTGCTCGGCCGGCTCGGCTATGTGGACGGCGTGCACCCGGAGGGGCGTACGGCGGTCTTCGTCGGCGACCTGGTCGACCGGGGGCCCGATTCGCCGGGCGTGCTGCGCCGGGTGATGGGCATGGTGGCGGCGGGGAACGCGCTGTGCGTGCCGGGCAACCACGAGAACAAGCTGGGGCGTTGGCTGAAGGGCCGGAAGGTCCAGCAGACCCACGGCCTCGCCGAGACGATCGAGCAGCTGGAGCGCGAGCCCGCCGAATTCCGCGATGAGGTCCGGGCGTTCATCGACGGCCTGGTGAGCCACTACGTGCTGGACGAGGGCAGGCTGGTGGTGTGTCACGCCGGTCTGCCGGAGAAGTACCACGGCCGGACGTCGGGCCGGGTGCGGTCGCACGCGTTGTACGGCGACACCACCGGTGAGACCGACGAGTTCGGGCTGCCGGTGCGCTATCCGTGGGCGGAGGAGTACCGGGGCCGGGCGACGGTCGTGTACGGGCACACGCCGGTGCCGACGACGTCCTGGATCAACAACACCATCTGCCTGGACACGGGTGCCGTGTTCGGCGGGCGGATGACCGCGCTGCGCTGGCCGGAGCGCGAGCTCGTCGACGTGCCGGCCGAGCGGGTCTGGTACGAGCCGGCCCGTCCGCTGGCGTCGGAGGCGCCGGGCGGGCACCAGGGCCGGCCGCTCGACCTGGCCGACGTCCACGGGCGGCGCACGGTGGAGACCCGGCACCTGGGCAATGTGGCGGTGCGGGAGGAGAACGCGGCGGCGGCCCTGGAGGTCATGAGCCGGTTCGCGGTCGATCCTCGGCTGCTCGCGTATCTGCCGCCGACGATGGCGCCGACGCCGACCGCGAGGGCGGAGGGCTATCTGGAGCATCCGGCGGAGGCGTTCGCCCAGTACCGGGCGGACGGCGTCGAGCGGGTCGTGTGCGAGGAGAAGCACATGGGCTCGCGGGCGGTGGCGCTGGTCTGCCGGGACGCGGACGCGGCCCGGGAGCGGTTCGGCGTGGACGGGCCGACGGGTGCGCTGCACACCCGCACCGGCCGGCCGTTCTTCGACGACGCGGACGCCACCGAGCAGGTCCTGGCGCGGCTGCGGACGGCGATCGGCGCGGCCGGGCTGTGGGAGGAGCTGGACACCGACTGGCTGCTGCTCGACGGCGAGTTGATGCCGTGGTCGCTGAAGTCGGGCGGACTGCTGCGGCACCAGTACGCGGCGGTCGGCGCGGCCTCGGGGGCCGTATTCCCCGATGCCGTACGGGCGTTGGAGGCGGCGGTCGCGCGCGGGGTCGAGGGCCTGGGCGGGCTGCTGGCCGCGCAGCGTGAACGGGCCGCGGACGCGGGCGCGTTCAGGGAGGCGTACCGGCGCTACTGCTGGCCGACGGAGGGTCTCGACGGGGTGCGGTTCGCGCCGTTCCAGCTGCTCGCGGGGCGCGGCCGGATGCTCGCGGACGTGCCGCACGACACCCAGCTGGGGTGGCTGGACCGGCTCGTGGAGCACGATCCGACGGGGCTGCTGCAGGTGACGCGGCGGATCGTCGTCGACACCGGCGACGAGGCGTCCGTCCGCGCGGGCACCGACTGGTGGCTGGAGCTGACCGGCGCCGGCGGCGAGGGCATGGTCGTGAAGCCGCTCGCCGCGCTGGTGAAGGACGGTTCGGGCCGCCCGCTCCAGCCGGGCGTGAAGGTGCGCGGCCGGGAGTACCTGCGGATCGTGTACGGCCCCGAGTACACCCGTCCGGAGAATCTGGCGCGGCTGCGGGAGCGGTTCCTCGGGCACAAGCGCTCGCTCGCCCTGCGCGAGTACGCGCTGGGTCTGGAGGCGCTGGAGCGGATGGCGGCCGGGGAGCCGCTGTGGCGGGTGCACGAGGCGGTTTTCGCGGTGTTGGCGCTGGAGTCGGAGCCGGTGGACCCGCGCCTGTAGCGGGGAGGGCCCCCGGAGGAGGGGGCCGGCGGGGAATTCGGGCGGGGGCCGTCCCCCCCCCCCGCCCCCCCCAACCGACGGATGGTGGCCAGGGGGTTGCTCTATTCTCCCCCACCCACCCGCGCCGCCCCGCGAGGGCGC
>NZ_JBHYKM010000135.1:9390-19162 GCF_042741435.1 Streptomyces sp. NPDC058955
CGGGCCCCCCCCCGCCGGGGGGCGGGGGTGGGGCGCCCCGCGGCGCGCCCGCGCCCCCCCCCCCCCCCCCGCCCTCCGCTCCGTCAGGATGGGCGCATGGGATTCCATGTCGACTCCGAGACCGGCCGGCTCCGCCGCGTGATCCTCCACCGCCCCGATCTGGAGCTGAAGCGGCTGACCCCGACCAACAAGGACGCCCTGCTCTTCGACGACGTGCTGTGGGTGCGGCGGGCCCGTCAGGAGCACGACGGCTTCGCGGACGTGCTGCGCGACCGGGGCGTCGAGGTGCACCTCTTCGGCGATCTGCTGCGGGAGGCGCTGGAGGTGCCGGAGGCGCGGGCGCTCGTCCTCGACCGGGTCTTCGACGAGAAGGAGTACGGGCCGCTGGCCGCCGACCACCTGCGGGCCGCGTTCGACTCGCTCGACCCGGGCGCGCTGGTGGAGGCGCTGGTCGGCGGGATGACGAAGCGCGAGTTCCTGGCCGCGCACCGGGAGCCGACGTCGGTCCGCTTCCACGCGCTCGAACTGGACGACTTCGTCCTCGGTCCGCTGCCGAACCACCTCTTCACCCGGGACACCTCGGCGTGGATCTACGACGGGGTGTCGATCAACGCGATGCGCTGGCCGGCGCGGCAGCGCGAGACGGTCCACTTCGAGGCGATCTACAAGCACCATCCGCTCTTCACGGGGCCGGGGGCGGGGCCGTTCCACCACTGGTCGGAGGGGCAGGCGGACTACCCGTCGACGATCGAGGGCGGGGACGTGCTCGTCATCGGCAACGGCGCGGTGCTCATCGGGATGAGCGAGCGGACCACCCCGCAGGCGGTGGAGATGCTGGCGCGGGGGCTGTTCGCGGCGGGTTCGGCGCGGACGATCGTGGCGCTCGACATGCCGAAGCGGCGGGCGTTCATGCACCTGGACACGGTGATGACGATGGTGGACGGGGACACCTTCACCCAGTACGCGGGGCTGGGGATGCTGCGCTCGTACACGATCGAGCCGGGCGACGAGGGGCAGGCGCTGCGGGTGACCGACCACCCGCCGGAGCAGATGCACAGCGCGATCGCTGCGGCGCTGGGGCTCCAGGACGTCCGGGTGCTGACGGCGACGCAGGACGTGCACGCGGCGGAGCGGGAGCAGTGGGACGACGGCTGCAACGTGCTGGCCGTGGAGCCGGGGGTGGTGGTGGCCTACGAGCGGAACGTCACCACCAACACGCACCTGCGGAAGCAGGGCATCGAGGTGATCGAGATCCCGGGCAGCGAGCTGGGCCGCGGAAGGGGCGGCCCACGCTGCATGAGCTGCCCGGTGGTGCGCGACGCGGTGTGAGACGGGGGCCCGGGACCGGAGCCGCGCGCCCCGAGACCCGGCGCCCCCCGACCCGGGCACCCTGGTGTGAGGGAACCCGCACCCCGGCCCTGTATAGACATGCCTAGTTACGTATAGACTTCCAGCATCCCGCAGTCCCCGCAGTCCCCGCAGACCCCGCGTCACCCGTCCCGACCGTACCCACCCAAGGAGCGCCCCCCATGGCCCTCGATCTCTCCGGCCGCCACTTCCTCAAGGAGCTGGACTTCACCGCCGAGGAGTTCCGCGGCCTGGTCGAGCTCGCCGCCGAGCTGAAGGCCGCCAAGAAGGCGGGGACCGAGACGCAGCGGCTGCGCGGGCGGAACATCGCCCTGATCTTCGAGAAGACCTCCACCCGCACCCGCTGCGCCTTCGAGGTCGCCGCCGCCGACCAGGGCGCCTCCACCACCTACCTCGACCCCTCCGGCTCGCAGATGGGGCACAAGGAGTCGGTGCGGGACACCGCCCGCGTCCTCGGCCGCATGTACGACGGCATCGAGTACCGGGGCGACAGCCAGGCCACCGTGGACGAGCTGGCCACCTTCGCCGGCGTGCCCGTCTTCAACGGTCTGACCGACGACTGGCACCCCACCCAGATGCTCGCCGACGTGCTCACCATGACCGAGCACAGCGACAAGCCGCTGGAGGACATCGGCTTCGCCTACCTCGGCGACGCCCGCTTCAACATGGGCAACTCCTACCTCGTCACCGGCGCCCTGCTCGGCATGGACGTGCGGATCGTCGCCCCCCGGGCGTACTGGCCGGCCGACGAGGTCGTCGCCGCCGCCCGTGAGCTCGCCGCGAAGAGCGGCGCCACCCTCACCCTCACCGAGTCCGTCGCCGACGGCGTCCGGGGCGCCGACTTCGTCGTCACCGACGTGTGGGTGTCGATGGGCGAGCCCAAGGAGGTGTGGGACGAGCGGATCGCCGCCCTCGCCCCGTACGCCGTCACCATGGACGTCCTGCGCGCCACCGGGAACCCGGACGTCAAGTTCATGCACTGCCTGCCCGCCTACCACGACCTGGGCACCAAGGTCGCCCGCGAGATCCACGACCGGTACGGGCTGACCGAGCTGGAGGTCTCCGACGAGGTCTTCGAGTCGGCGCACTCGGTCGTCTTCGACGAGGCCGAGAACCGGCTGCACACCATCAAGGCGGTCCTGGTCGCGACCCTCGCCGGACCGGCCTCGGTATAGCTTTGCGCCCGATTGGGTGAATATGCGGGGTGCCGTCTACCATCGGCATCGTTCAGGGGGTCCGGGCGTCCATGCCCGGACCCCCCTGACGCGTGCGCGCCGCCACGGACCGAAGGCCGCCGCACGACCGCCTCGCACCACCAGAGAATGAGAACGCCCGCATGTTTTCGCGGATCAAGTCCCCCCAGCAGCTGATCGCCGAATCGGGTGCCGACCTCGAAGGCCACGGCCTCAAGCGCACCATGGGCCTCTTCCAGCTCGTGTGCTTCGGCGTCGGGGCGATCGTCGGCACCGGCATCTTCGTCGGGCTCTCCGACAGCGTCGCCGAGGCGGGCCCCGCGGTCGTCGTCTCCTTCGTCCTCGCCGCGCTCACCTGCGTCTTCACCGCCTTCTCGTTCGCGGAGCTGGGCGGCGCGATCCCCGTCTCCGGGTCCTCGTACTCGTTCGCGTACGCGAGCCTCGGCGAGCGGGCCGCCTTCCTCGTCGGCTGGTGCCTGCTCCTGGAGTACGGCGTCTCCGTCTCCGCGGTCGCCGTCGGGTGGAGCGAGTACCTCGACGAACTCCTCCACAGCGTCACCGGCCTCCGGCTGCCCGAGGCGCTCACCGCGGGACCGACCGAGGGCGGCGTGATCAACCTCCCCGCCGTGGTCGTCATCCTGATGGCCGCGACCCTGCTGGTCCGCGGCGTCCGCGAGAGCGCCCGCGCCACCGCCGCCATGTCGATCCTCAAGATCGGCATCCTGGTCGTCTTCTGCGCGATCGGCTTCTCCGCCTTCCAGGCCGGACACCTCTCGCCGTTCGCCACCGAGGGCATGGGCGGCATCACCGCCGGCGCCTCGGTCGCCTTCTTCTCGTACATCGGCTTCGACGCCATCACCACCGCCGGCGAGGAGGTGCGCAACCCGCGCCGGAACATCCCGCTCGCCATCCTCGTCTGCATCGGCGTCGTGACCGTGCTCTACTGCGCGGTCGCCCTCGCCGCGATCGGCGCCCTCGGCGCCGACGAGGTCGCCGACAAGCCGGCCGCGCTCTCCCTCGTCGTCGACCGGGTCACCGGCTCCTCCGTCGGCGGCGGCATCGTCGCCTTCGGCGCGGTCGTCGCGATCGCCTCCGTCGTCCTCGCCGTGATGTACGGCCAGACCCGCATCCTGATGGCGATGTCCCGCGACGGCCTGATGCCCCGGATCCTCGAACGGGTCTCCCCGAAGACCTCCACGCCCGTCGCCAACACCTGGATCGTCGCCGGCGTCTTCGCCGTCCCGGCCGCCTTCGCCCCGCTCGACGTGGTCGTCGGCCTCACCACCATCGGCACCCTCGCGATCATGGTCGTGGTCAACCTCGCGGTGATGGTGCTGCGCCGCCGCGAACCCGGTCTCGGCCGCTCGTTCACGGTGCCGCTGTATCCGCTGAGCCCGGTCCTCGGCATCGGCTTCTGCCTCTACCTCATCTGGGGCACCGGCTGGCGGACCTGGCTGGTCTTCGCCGGCTTCCTCGTCGTCGGCGCCGCGCTGTACGCCGGCTACGGGCGCCGCCACTCCCGCCTCGCGCTCACGACCGCGGACGACTCCGCTGCGAAGGCACCCGCGGGAGCGTGAACCAGACCGCCTTGCCGTGCGCGGTCGGGCGGTGGCCGCAGTCGCTGCTGAGCGCCCGGATCAGCAGCAGCCCGCGGCCGTGCTCCTGCCAGGGGTCCACCTCGGCGTCCGGATCCGGGCACACCAGCTGCCCGGGGCGGGCCGGATCGGGGTCGTGCACCTCGATCTGACAGCCGCCCGGCGCGGCCAGCAGCTCCACGATCAGCTCGATGGGCCCGTCGCCCGAGGTGTGCTCGACCGCGTTGGCCACCAGCTCGGCGGTGAGCAGCTCGGCCGTGTCGCGGTCCGGCCGCTCGCGCGCGTCGGGGTCGCTCTCGCCGAGGGCGGTGCGGACCAGGGCGCGGGCGAGGGGGACGGCGGCGGTGGTACGCGGCAGCGGGACGCGCCAGCAGGCTCCGGGCGCGGCGGGTGGCGGGCCGATGACGTCGGGCATGGGGGCGGGCTCCCTTTGCCGGGGGTGGGGGGCGGGCGACGGGAAGGCACGTGCGGGACGACCCGAGACGTCCTGGTTTCCACCATAGAGGGGGGCGATTCCCGGCCACAGAGGCCCCCCTCCCGAACCCGCCGGGACCGAGGCCCCGCGGCGCCGGGACCTAGGGAGCCCCGTCCTACAGGTCCTTCTCCACGGCCCGTACGTACTCCGCGCCGCGCTCCCACAGCAGCGCGTGCAGCTCGGCGAAGACCTCCGCGGAGCGGCGGCCCGGCCACCGGGCGGGGAGCAGCTCGGGCGGCAGCACCGGGTCGGCGTACGGCAGGCGGCGCCAGGAGTCCAGGGTGAGGAGGTAGTCCCGGTAGGCGTCCTCCGCCGTCCCCGGGGCCGCCCGCCAGGCCGCGAGGACCGGCTCGTGGCCGGCCAGGAACTCCTCGTGCAGCCGCGCGATCGCCGGCAGGTCCCACCAGCGGGCCACCGCCTCCGCCGTGGCCGTGTAGCCCAGGTGCTCGCCGCGGAAGAAGTCCACGTACGCGGAGAGTTCCAGCCGCTCCAGGGCGTGGCGGGTCTCCTCGTACAGCCGGGCCGGCGCGATCCACACGCCCGGCGCCGCCGTCCCGAAACCGAGCCGTCCGAGCCGGGAGCGCAGCAGGTGGCGCTTGTGCCGCTCCTGCTCCGGGACGGAGAAGACGGCGAGGACCCAGCCGTCCGAGAGGGACGGCTCCGTCCGCGCGTAGATCCGCCGGTCGCCGTCCTCCAGGAGCCGCCGGGCGTCGTCGGAGAGCGCGTAGCCGGCCGCGCCGTCGGGGGTCCGGCGGGCCAGCAGCAGCCCGCGCCGCTTCAGCCGGGACACCGAGGAGCGCACGGACGGCGCGTCCACGCCGACCGCCGCGAGCAGCCGGATCAGCGCGGCGACCGGCATCGGCGTCCCCTCGGACGGTCGGCCGTAGGCGCCGTAGAGCGAGACGATCAGGGAACGGGGGGTGTGCTGCTCGGCCACGGTGATCACTTTAGGCCGTGCCGCGCGACCGGGTCGGCCCCGGTCCCGCCGGATCCGGTTCCGAGGGGTCCGGTCCCGCTCCCGGCCGGCCGCGCAGCCGGTGGCGCTGGAGCTTGCCGGTGGCGGTGCGGGGGAGGGCGTCCAGGAAGACGACCGCGCGGGGCGACTTGTACGGGTCGAGGCGGGCGCGGACGTACGCGCGCAGCGCGGCGGCGGTGGCCGCGTCGCGCGGCACCCCGTCCCGTACCACCGCGTAGGCGACGACGACCTGGCCGCGCAGCGGGTCCGGCCGGCCCACGACCGCCGTGTCGACCACGTCCGGGTGGCCGAGGAGCACCTCCTCCACCTGGGGTCCGGCGATGGTGTATCCGGCCGAGATGATCATGTCGTCGGCGCGGGAGACGTACCGGAACCGGCCGTCGGGCTCGCGGACGTAGCGGTCGCCGGTGATGTTCCAGCCGTTCCGTACGTACTCCGTCTGGCGGGGGTCGGCCAGATAGCGGCAGCCCACCGGGCCGCGGACCGCGAGCAGCCCCTCCCGCCCGTCGGGGACGGGCCGGCCGTCCGGGCCGAGGACGGCGGCCCGCCAGCCCGGCACCGGGCGGCCGGTGCTGCCGGGGCGGCTGTCGGCGTCGGCGGCGGCGACGAAGATGTGCAGGAGTTCGGTGGTGCCGATGCCGTTGATGAGGCGCAGCCCGGTCCTGGCGTACCAGGCGGTCCAGACGGCGTCGGGCAGGTTCTCGCCCGCCGACACGCAGCGGCGCAGCGAGGACAGGTCGGCGGTCGAGCCGGCGTCGAGCAGGCTGAGCATGCACTTGTAGGCGGTGGGCGCGGTGAAGAGCACCGAGACCCGGTGCCGGCCGATCGCGGCGAGCAGCTGCTGGGGCCCGGCCCGGTCGAGGAGGACGGAGCTGGCGCCGGCGCGCAGCGGGAAGACGAGCAGCCCGCCCAGGCCGAAGGTGAAGGCGAGCTGCGGGGAGCCGGCGAAGACGTCGTCCGGGCGGGGCCGCAGGACGTGCGCGGAGAAGGTGTCGGCGGCGGCCAGGACGTCCCGGTGGAAGTGGACGCAGCCCTTGGGCCGGCCGGTGGTGCCGGAGGTGAAGGCGATCAGCGCCACGTCGTCGGCGGCGGTGTCCGCCGCCCGGAAGGGTCGGGCGGTCCGGCGCCCGGCGCGGGCGAGCAGGTCGCCGGGCCCTTCGCCGCCGTACGGGACGACCGTCAGGCCCGGGACGCCGGCGGCCCGCAGCTCGGCGAGCGCGTCCGCGTCGCACAGCGCCAGCGTGCAGGCGGCCGTCTCCGCGGCGAAGGCGAGCTCGGCGGCCCGCTGCTGCGCCGGGACGGTGACGGCGATCCCGCCGGCCTTCACGACCGCGAGCCAGCAGGCGGCGAGCCGGGGCGTGGTCGGCCCGCGCAGCAGGACCCGGTTGCCGGGGCGCAGTCCCAGGTCGTCGGTGAGGGTGTGGGCGATCCGGTCGACGTGCTCGCGCAGCTCCCCGTAGGTCCAGGTGCCGCCCTCGCCGTCGTGGAAGGCGGGGCGTCCGGCGCCGAGGCGTTCCGCCGTCGCGTCGAGGAGTTCGGCGGCGCAGTTGAGCCGTTCGGGGTAGGCGAGGCCGGGCAGCTCGAAGAGCAGCCGGGGCCACTGGGTGGCGGGCGGCAGCTGGTCGCGGGCGAAGCGGTCGAGGTGTCCGGAGGGCGTCAGCTCCACGGGGCCCGCCTCCCCTGCGGCGGGGACGGGTGGGGGAGCGGCGGGCGGGACGGGCGGGCGGCGGCCCGGCGGCGTATCGTGTCGATGACGGAAGTCACCGGTCCGCGACAAGGCGTCGCCACCGCACCGCCTGGTCCGGGCCGGGGACGGCGACCGGGACGCCCGAGGGCGTCGGAGAGGGCCCACATGCGGGCATTCTCACCCAATCCACCGCAAAGGACCCGACGGGCGACCCGACACCCTCCGTCCACCCTCCCGCCCACCCTGTCTCCGGTCGAGGAGCCGCCCGAGGAGCCGCCCGATGAGCCTGCACCGCCACAACCCCGCGGAACTCGCCCCGCCCGCCGGCTTCGCGCACGCGGTCACCGCCAACGGCAGCCGGCTGGTCCTCCTCTCCGGCCAGACGGCGCTCGACGGTGCCGGCACCCTCGTCGGCACGACGCTGACCGAGCAGTTCGCCGCCGCCCTCGGCAACCTCCTCGTCGCCCTGCGGCACGCCGGCGGAGGCCCCGCGGACCTGGCCCGGCTCACGGTCCACACGACCGACATGGCGGCCTACCGCGCCGAGGCCGCCGAACTGGACCGCGTCTGGCGCCGGATGGCCGGCATCGACTATCCGGCGCTGACGGTCGTGGAGGTCGTACGGCTCCGCGAGGAGCGGGCGCTCGTCGAACTCGACGGCTTCGCCGTGCTGGAGGAGCCGGGCGGCTTCTGACCGGCGCTCGGCGGCGGGCGCTTGGGGCCGGCGCGTGACCCCGGGACGCCCGGCGCGCGGCGGCAGGACGCCCGCCGCTTGATCGACTGGTCGCGACCGGGGGCCGGGCTTAGGGTCGAAAGGTGGACCGACCGGCCCACGGCCCCTGCGGTGAGGGCGCGACGCGCCATGAGCGATCATGAGTAGTACACCGAAGCGGACGACTCCGGCGGTGGAATCCACTCCCACCGGCGCGGGCGACGGCAAGGGCATCGCCCTCTTCGTCATCGCCTCCTGCCAGCTGATGGTCGTCCTGGACATCACCATCGTCAACATCGCGCTCCCGCACATCCAGAGCGCCCTCGACTTCTCGACCACCAGCCTCTCCTGGGTGGTCAACGCCTACACGCTGACCTTCGGCGGACTGCTGCTGCTCGGCGGGCGGGCCGGCGACATCCTCGGCAGGCGCCGCGTCTTCATCTTCGGCGTGCTGCTCTTCGGACTCGCCTCCCTGCTCGGCGGATTCGCGCAGGAGTCCTGGCAACTCCTCGCGGCCCGCGCCCTCCAGGGTGTCGGCGGCGCGATCGCCTCGCCGACCTCGCTCTCGCTGATCACCACGACCTTCGAGGAAGGCCCGGAACGCAACCGGGCGTTCGGCGTGTTCGCGGGCGTCTCTGCGGGCGGCGGTGCGATCGGCCTGCTCGCGGGCGGGATGCTCGTCGAATGGCTCGACTGGCGCTGGATCTTCTTCGTGAACGTGCCGATCGCGCTGATGATCGCGATCCTGACGCCCCGTCACGTCAAGGAGTCCGAGCGGCATCCCGGTCACTTCGACCTGGCGGGCGCGCTCACGTCGACGCTCGGCATGGTGGCGCTGGTGTACGGCTTCATCCGGGCCGCGCAGGAAGGGTGGAGCGACCCGTGGACGATCGCCTCGTTCTGTGCGGCGGTGGTCCTGCTGGTCGCGTTCATCCTGGTGGAGCGCAGGAGCAGGCAGCCGATCACCCCGCTGCACATGTTCGCGGACCGCAACAGGGCGGGCACGTACGGCATGATGCTCTGCCTGGCGGCGGCGATCTTCGGGATGTTCTTCTTCCTGACCCTCTTCGTGCAGCAGGTCCTCGGCTTCAGCGCCCTGGAGGCCGGGCTCGCCTTCCTGCCGGTCAGCGCGGTGATCGCGGTCGTGGCCGGCATCACCTCCCAACTCCTCCCGAAATTCGGCCCGAAGCCCTTCATGGTCCTGGGCGCGCTCTGCCTGGCGGCGGGCCTCTCCTGGCTGACCCTGACGGACGTGCACTCCACCTACGCGGGCTCGATCCTCGGCCCGATGCTCGTCTTCAGCGCCGGCATGGGCCTGATGTTCGTCTCGCTGACCCTGATGGCCCTCTCCAACGTCCAGCCCGCCGAGTCCGGCGCGGCCTCCGGCCTGCTCAACGCGACCCAGCAGGTGGGCGGTTCGCTCGGCCTCTCCATCCTCGTCACCGTCTTCGGCACCGCCAGCCGCAACGAGGCCGACGAACAGGTCCCGGCCTTCCTCGCCCAGGCGGGCCCCCTGGAGAAGGCCCGCTTCGCCGAGACCGGCCAACTCCCGCCCCCCTGGAGCGACGAGGTCCTGACCTCCGGCGTCTCGGCCGGCTTCATCGTCGCCGCGGCCTTCGCGGTGGTGGCCTTCCTGATCGCCCTCTTCGTCATCCAGGTCCGCCCCTCGGACATCGAACGCCTCAAGGGCGGAGGCGTGATGCCGGGCGGGTGACCGCCCCGGGCCGGGCGGCCGGCCGACGGGGACCCCGGGCGGTGGGCCGCCC